>JBILFU010000121.1:0-6073 GCA_044351405.1 Phycisphaerales bacterium | reverse complement strand
GGGGAAGCCGCTCGCCGGAGGAGGACGTGGAGCGGCTGCGCGCGCTCCTCGCCGGCCACGCGGCGGGGCGTCCCTGGGAGGACGACGTCACCGTGGCGAGCATCCGGTTCGAGGGCTAGCGCCGGGGGCGCCGGTCAGTTGTCCGCGTGGCTGAAGTCGACGCGGTCGGCGACGTCGATCCAGAGCCGCAGGTCGACGAGCGTCGCGATGGATGCGTTCTCCGTGGAGCCATCGGCGTGGACGACGGCCACCTGGCCGTTGTGGCGTCGCGCGGGCACGCCCTGCGGCGCGAGCACCTGGAGGATCCCGGCGTCGGTCATGCCGAACGGCTGCCACACGGCCGCTGCCCCGAGCTGCGGCGGGACGATCCAGGCGCATCCCGGCACCAGGTCCTCGTTGCTGCCCCGGATGCGGTAGTCGCCGACGCCGCGGAAGGTGGCCGCGGAGAAGATCACCGTCTGGGTGGTGCGCGTGATGCCCGCCAGCCGGGTCGCGACGAGGCCGCCGGTGCGGTTGGCCCCCTGCGCGGTGGTCCAGGCGGCGGAGGTGAATCGCGGGGGCCCGCCCTGCTCGTACCAGCCGCCGACGTAGTAGGCGTTGTAGGCGAAGCCGGGCTGCAGGGCGACCAGGCTGCCCGGGAGCGCGGGAAGCGATTGCGCCCAGGCGGGAAGCTCCGGCGCGCCGTCCCAGGGGGCCGCCAGCGCGCCGTTGGCGGACGTGTCCGCCCCCTCCGCCTCCATGTACCCGACGAACGTGCTGTAGGGATTGTCGACGAAGCTCGCGAGCCGCCAGGGATAGGTCTGGCTGAGGCTGCGCGGCAGTTCCGCGCCGGAGAGGTTGGTCGTCGTCACCTGCCACCGCTCCTGCGTGACCTCGTCCAGGAAGCCCGGCAGCACCTGCTCCTCGTACGTGGACGAGTACTGGTACCAGGCGGCGTGGATGCCGCGGAGCCCGTTCATCTCCTTGGTCTTGCGCGCCGAGCCGATCGCGCCGCGGAGGCCGCCGATGAGGAGCCCGGTCAGGACGCCGATGATGGCGATGGTGACGAGGAGCTCCACCAGCGTGAAGGCGCTGCGGGTGCGGTACGCGGGCGAGGGCCGTGATCGGTACATCTTGGGAGGCCGAGAATACATGTTTCCGCGGGCCGCGGACCCCGTCAGGCGGGAAGGAGCGTCTCCGCGAGGAATCGCGTGGCCCGCTCCTTCGCCTCCGGGGCGCATCGGCCGAAGCCCGCGTGCTCCTGCGGGGCGCCCGTCGCCGCGAACTCGGCCATCCGCACGGTGTCCGGCCGCGCCGAGCGCGCGCGGACCGCCTCGACGAACTCGCGCTGCCCGTCGACGGGCACCCACTCGTCCCCCTGGTTGTGGAGCGCAAGCAGCGGGATGTCGCGCCAGCCGGCAAGGTGCTCGATCGGGTCCATCGCCGCCACGCGCACGGGGTCGAACATGGCGCGGCTGCGCTGCCAGCGCCAGCTGCCCGTGGTGCACTCCAGGAGGGCCGCGTCGAAGGCGTGCGGACGGGTGAGGCGCACCAGCGCCGCCATGCCGCCCGCGCTCATCCCGCCCACCGCGCGCCGGCAGCCCGCGTGCTCTCCCGACCGCTCGAGGTCCGCGACGACGGCGTCGAGCTCGGCCGCCATGCGCTCCACCACCTCGAGCGTGCGCGCGGGGTCCTGGAGCCCCGCGTCGAACCGCTCGCCGTGGCCGGGAAGGTCGAGCGCGCAGCTTGCGATCCCGGCACGGGCGAGACGCAGGTAGCGGCCCGGGTCGAGCTCCTTGCTCACGGTGCGTCCGTGCATCCACACCAGGACGGGCGCGGGCCGCGAGGCGCGCCCGGCATCGCGGTCGAGGTGCGGATGCACCAGCAGCGCCGGCACGCCGTCGCCGAGGCGCACGTGGCGGCTCAGGGCGAGCACGCTCTGCGGGAGCTGTCCGAGCGGCTGCGGCATCGGGCGGGGAAGGGTAGCAGGGCGTATCCTCGCGCCGTGCACTCGCGCGTCGTCATCATGGGAGGCGAGCACCGCTCGCGCGTCCTCGAGACGCCCTCGGGCGCCGACGTCACGCGCCCGATGACCGGCCGCGTCAAGGAGAGCATCTTCAACATCCTGCGGGGCTGGTTCGACGGCGCGGTGGTGCTCGACCTCTTCTCGGGGGTGGGGACCATGGGCCTCGAGGCGCTGAGCCGCGGCGCGCGGCTCGCGGTGCTCGTGGAGCGCGACCGCGGCGTGCATGAGTGCCTCTGCCGCAACGTCGCGGCGCTTCGCCTGGAGGACCGGGCCCGGCCGCTCCAGTCGGACGCACTCTCCCCGGCGACGCTCGCCATGCTGCCCGAGCCGGCCGACCTGGTGTTCATGGACCCGCCGTACCCGATCGCCGAGCAGGCGAGCGGGAAGCGCAAGATCCTCGAGCAGTGCGCGCGCCTGCGCGGCGCCATGAAGGACCGGGGCTTCCTGGTGCTGCGCCTTCCCTACGTCCTGGACGAGGGCGAGCGCGCGATCCCGGGCTTCGACGGGCCCGAGGTGCGGTCCTTCGGCGACATGCACGTCCACCTGTACGCGCCCGCGGCGGCCCGTCCCGCGGAGGCGTCCGCTCCGGCGGAGGACCGGCCATGAGCGAGCCGCGCTTCGGCGTGATCATCCCGGCGGCCGGCCGCAGCAGGCGCTTCGGGATCGGCGACAAGCTCTCGCAGGACGTCGGCGGCCGGCCGATGCTGCTGCGCACCGTGGAGCTCTTCACGAGGCGCGACGACGTCGCCGCGATCGTGGTGGCGGCTCCGCCCGAGGAGCTCGACGAGTTCCGCACGCGGTTCGGCACGCAGCTCGGCTTCCACGGGGCCAAGGTGGTTGCGGGCGGCACGATCGAGCGCTGGGAGACGGTGCGCAACGCGCTCGCCGCGATTCCCGAGGACTGCACGCACGTGGCGGTGCACGACGCGGCGCGCCCCGCGGCGAGCGAGGAGCTCCTCCAGCGCGTCTTCGACGCGGCGCGCGTCCACGACGCCGTGATCCCGGGCGATCCGGTCACCTCGACCCTCAAGCGCGTCTCCGAGGAGACCGTCGACGCCGAGCAGGAGGATGCCGTCGCGGACGCGATCCTCGGCTCCTTCGCCGAGAGCACCAAGATCAAGGGCCGCCGCGTCACGGGCACCGTGCCGCGCGAGCACCTCGTCGCCGTCCAGACGCCGCAGGTCTTCCGGGCGGAGCTCCTGCGCCGGGCCTACGCGCAGGGCGGGCTCGAGGGCGCCACCGACGACGCCATGCTCGTCGAGCGGCTCGGCGCCGAGGTGATCGTGGTCGACGGCGACCCCCGCAACGTCAAGGTCACGACGCCGGCGGACCTGGCGCTCGTCCGCGCGCTCCTGCGGAAGTAGCGTCGGTCCCGCCCACGGTGAGGCTCGTGCGCCTCGGGCGCGCGGCGGGCGGTCCGCATGCGCCGCAGTCGTCCTTGCGGCCGGGAAGGAGCGGGCGAAGCACGAACCACGCTCCCGCGATCGCGGCCAGCGTCACCGCCCAGAACTGCCAGTCCGTCCACGGCATCAGCTTCCTCCCCCGAAGGCCGCCACGGCATGGCGGGCGACGAGCGCCGCGGCGTAGGCGACCGCGGTCATCCACCCGAACTGGATCGCGGGCCACTTCCATGACCCCGTCTCTCGCCGCGTGACCGCGAGCGTCGGCAGGCACTGCATGGCGAGCACGAAGAAGACGAGCGCCGCCGCCGCGGTCGGCTGGTCGAAGAGCGTGCCGCCGCCCGCGCGCTGCATGCCGGCCACCTGCTCGAGCACGCCTGCGGCCGCCGCGTCCGCGCCGGCGCCCGCCCCCGCGAGCACGGCCATCGTGCTCACGAACACCTCGCGCGCGAGGAAGCTCGTCAGCACGCCCACCGTCAGCTGGCTGTCGAAGCCGAGCGGCGCGAACGCGGGCTGCAGCAGCTCGCCCAGCCTGCCGGCGAAGCTCGCCGCCTGCCGCGCGCGGTCGTCGCCGCCGGCGCGCGGGAACGCGCTCAGCCACCACATGACCACCGAGATCGCCAGGATCATGGTGCCTGCGTTACGCACGAAGACGCCGGCGCGGTCCCAGGTCACGAGGAACGCGTTCCGCAGGCTCGGCCAGCGGTACTCCGGGAGCTCCATCACGAGCGGCCGCACCGGGCCGCGCAGCACCGTGCGCCGCGCCACGAACGCGCTCGCGAGGCCGGCGCCCGCGCCCAGCGCGTAGCAGCCGGCGAACGCCGCGCCCGCGAACCACGCCGGCCTGCCGGCAGAGAGGATGCCGATCAGGAGCACGTACACGGGGAGCCGCGCGCTGCAGCTCATGAAGGGCGCGACCAGGATCGTGGCGAGCCGGTCGCGGTCGTCCCGGATCAGGCGCGTCGACATGATGCCGGGGAGCGCGCAGGCATGGCTCGAGAGGAGCGGGATGAAGCTCAGCCCGCTCAGGCCGAACCGGCGCATGACGCGGTCCACCGCGAACGCCGCGCGCGCGAGGTAGCCGCAGTCCTCGAGGAGCGAGAGCAGGAAGAAGAGGAGGCAGATCTGCGGCAGGAACACGAGGACGCCGCCGATCCCGGCGACGATCCCGTCCGCGGCGAGGTCGGAGAGGAGCCCGGGCGGGAGCGCGGCGTGCACCCATTCCGCCGCCCGCGCGAACACGGCGTCGATCAGGTCCATCGGCCACCGCGCCACCAGGAAGATCACCGCGAACAGCGCGGCCATCGAGAGGAGGAACGCCCCGATCCCGAGGAACGGGTGGGTGAGCGCCGCGTCGACGCGGTCGACCATGCGCTGGCGCGAGGCCTCGGCCGCCGGGTCCGCGGCGGCGCCCGTCGCGCGCACCACGTCGTCCGCCCACGCCGCGAGCGCGGGCGCCGAGGCGTCGGCGGGGGGCAGCCGCTGCAGGCGAGCGACCAGCGCGTCCGACCCGAAGGGCAGCGCGGTAATCGTGTCGAGCGCGACGTCGAGCGCGGCCAGGCCGTCGCCGGTGCGGCCCGACACCGGGATCACCGGGCAGCCGAGCCGACGCGCGAGCTCGCCCGGGTCCGGGCAGCCGCGGCGCGAGCGCGCGACGTCCCACATGTTGAGGGCGACCACCGCCGGCAGCCGGTGCGCGAGCGCCTGCGCCGCGAACTGCAGGTTGCGCCGGGGGTTCGTCGCATCGACGACCACGAGCATCGCGTCAGGCTCCACGCCGTCGAGCTCGCCGCGCAGGCACGCCGCGCAGACGCGCGACTCCGGCAGGTCGAGCGCCAGCGAGTACGCACCCGGCAGGTCGACGAGCTCGAGCTCCGCTCGGCCGTCGGTCGAGCGGTGCACGCCCACGCGGCCCTCGACCGTCGAGCCGGGGAAGTTCGCGGTGCGCGCCCGCACGCCGCACAGTCGGTTGAAGAGCGTCGTCTTTCCCGTGTTCGGGTTGCCCAGGACCGCGATCCGCGGCATCCGCGCGGCCGGGCCGGCGCTCGCGCCGGCGGCGTTCACCGCGCGGAGCCCGCGTCGTCGATCGGCGTCACGAGGATGCGGCGCGCGACGTCGCCGGAGATCCCCAGCCGGGTGGCGTCGATCTGCACGATGCAGGGCGTTCCCTCGCGGCAGACCCGCACCTCGCACTCGTGGTGCATGCCCATGGCGTGGAGCAGGCAGCGGTCGCCTTCCGGCAGGTCGGTCAGTTCCGAGCAGTCGACGATCGCCCGCTGGCCCTGCCGGAGCTGGGTCAACGGGATGCGGACGGGCTTCGGGGAGGCGTCTGGCACGGTGGGGGCGGCCTGTCCCGGTGGATGGTATTGCGACTCAGTCTCAACTTCAAACCCGTCGCGGGTCCCCGTGGCGCGGTAGCGCGCCCGCCGGGACGCGTATTCCTCGGGCGACACCGGGAGGTCCGGCACCTCGCCGCGCTCCCACTGCGCATGGAGCCGGCGGAGGAACGGCACGCACCACTGGCAGCCGGTGCCCGCGCCGAGGCACTCGGAGAGCTGGCTCGCCACGGTCGGCCGCTCCCGTTCCATGAAGTTGACGATCTTCCGCCGGCTGACGCGGAAGCAGAGGCAGACGTGGTCATCGGGGTTCACGGGGCTTCGGCCGTCGG
>JBILFU010000120.1:0-6103 GCA_044351405.1 Phycisphaerales bacterium | reverse complement strand
GCGCGGCACGAAGATGGACGGCTCCAACCCGTGCGTCCTCTACGGCTACGGCGGCTTCGACGTCAGCCTCAAGCCCGAGTTCATGCCGACGATCGTGCCGTTCGTCGAGAAGGGCGGCATCTACGTGGTGGCCAACCTTCGCGGCGGCGGCGAGTACGGCGACTCGTGGCACAAGGCCGGCATGCTCGGCAGCAAGCAGAACGTGTTCGACGACCTGTACGCGGTCGCGGAGAGGCTGGCGGCGGACAAGTACACCTCGGCCGCGCATCTCGCGGTGATGGGCGGATCCAACGGCGGCCTGCTCACGGCGGTGGCCGTCACGCAGCGCCCCGAGCTCTGGAGCGCGGCGATCAGCGCGGTCCCGCTCTGCGACATGCTCCGCTACCAGAACTTCCTGCTCGCCAAGTACTGGGTGCCCGAGTACGGCGCGAGCGACGACCCCGCGGCATTCAAGTGGCTGCGCGCGTACTCGCCGTACCACAACGCGACGAAGGGCACGAAGTACCCGGCCGTGCTCTTCACCGCCGGCGAGAACGACTCGCGCGTGCACCCGCTGCACGCGCGCAAGATGGCGGCGATCCTGCAGGCCAACACCGCGAGCGACCCGGCAGCCGAGCCGATCCTCCTGTGGGTGGACCGCGACGCGGGCCACGGCGCCGGCAAGCCGCTCGAGAAGCGCGTGGCCGACGCCGTCGACCAGTGGTCGTTCCTCCTCTGGCAGACGGGAGCCTGCAACTGACGGCGTCCGGCGCACGGGCGCCAGCGCGGATCGGCGCGCTCGCCTCGGGCGGCGGCCGCACCGTCGTGAACATCGCCGAGGCGTGCGCCCGCGGCGATGTGCCGGCGCGCGTGGCCGTGTGCGTCGTCACGCGCGCGGACGCGGAGGCCGCGGCACGCTGCCGCGCGGCGGGCGTCTCGGTCGAGGTGGTGCCGCCCGAGCCGGCCGCGACGTTCGACGACCGCATCGACGCGGCGCTGCGCGCGCACGGGGTCGAGTTCGTGTGCCTGTGCGGGTACCTGCGCCGATTCCGGGTCGACGCCTGGCGCGGGCGCGCGCTCAACATCCACCCCGCCCTGCTCCCCGACTTCGGCGGCCCCGGCATGTGGGGCGAGCGCGTCCACCGCGCCGTCCTCGACGCCGGCCGCACCGAGACGGGCTGCACCGTCCACTGGGTGGACGAGGAGTACGACCGCGGCCGCATGGTGCTCCAGCGCCGCTGCCCGGTGCTGCCCGGTGACACCCCGGAAAGCCTCGCGGCGCGGGTATTCGCGGAGGAGCGCTCCGCGTATCCGGCCGCGCTGCGTGCCGTGCTTGCGGGATCCCTCCCCGCGACCTGAGGTTTCCCGCCGGAACCGCCCCGGATTGCCGAACCCGGCCGCCGGGCAGGCGTATGTTCAGTCAGGTCGCCATGCGTCCCGAGCCTGCCGCCATCGCGGTGCCGACGCCTGACGGAGCTTGCTCCGGGCGGCCATCCCTCCAACACGACGTCCAGCCGCCCCGGCCTCGAAAGGCCCGGATCGGGGCGGCCCGCGTTCGACAGGGCCCTCACCGAATCGGAGAATCGGAGCAGCCATGCACATCACGATCAGCGCAAAGCACATGGACCTCACGCAGCCCATCCGTGAGTACGTCGAGCGCAAGATGGCCAAGCTCCCGCACTTCTTCGACCGCCTCCAGGAGGTCCGCGTCATCATCGAGCGGATCCCCAACGGCTACCACGTGGAGGTGATGAGCGACGTCGAGCACCACCGCGACTTCGTCGCCAACTCCAACCACCGCGACCTGTACGCGTGCGTCGACCTGGTGACCGACCGCGCCGTGCGCCAGCTGCACGAGTGGAAGGACCGGCTGCGGGGCGCGAAGAAGCACCTGCCGCAGGGCCGCCGCCGCGGCTGACGCCCCGCGCGGCGCCCGGACGGCGGGGCGCGCCATCCTGTACCCTCTCCGGCGACATGAAGCTCCGCGACATCGTCGTCGAGAAATCCATCATCGCCCCCCTGAAGGCCACCAAGCGCGACGACGCCATCCGCGAGCTCGTCGACAGCCTGGCGGCCAAGGGGGCCGTCGCCCCTGCCCTCTCCGACGAACTCGCCAAGGCGGTCATCAAGCGCGAGAAGCGCGGGTCCACGGGGTTCGGCCACGGCGTGGCGGCGCCGCACGTGAAGACCCCGGAGGTCCAGCGCGTCCACGCGGCGGTCGGGATCTCGCCGGGCGGGCTCGAGTTCCAGGCGCTCGACAAGCAGCTCGTTCACGTCGTGTTCCTGCTCCTCTCGCCCGAGGACCGGCCCGAGGAGCACATCGACGCCATGGAGTGCGTCTTCGGCGTGCTGACGCAGGACAAGTTCCGCCGGTTCCTCCGGCAGGCGAAGACCCCGGCCGAGGTGTGGGGCCTCCTGGAGGAGGCGGACGCCGCCTCGAACTCGCGCTGACGGTGGCCGCGGCACGCACCGTCATCCGGAACGCCCTCGGGCTGCACGCGCGACCGGCGATGGCGTTCGTGGACGCGGCGGCCGGGTTCCCGTGCGACGTGCGGGTGCGCCGGACCGACGGCGACGAGTGGGTCGACGGCAAGAGCATCATGCAGATGCTGCTGCTGGCGGCGACGCACGGCACCGAGCTTGAGATCGCCTGCGAGGGCCAGGGCGCGGAGGGCGCGGTTGCCGCGCTGGTCGGGCTGGTGGAGCGCATGTTCGATGAGGAATGACAGCCCCGAGCGCGTGACGATCGTCGGCGACGGCCAGATGGGCGTCGTGATGGCGGCCATGCTGGCCGAGCGCGGCGTGCCGGTGACGCTCTGGGGTCCCTTCCCCGACGCGGTGCGCGCGCTGGGAGCCACGCGCCGATCGGCGCGGCTGCCGGGGCTCGCGCTCCCGGCCGAGGTGCGCTGCGAGGCGGACGGCGCGGCGGCGCTCGCGGGCGCGACGATCGCCGTCAACGCGATCCCGACGCAGTTCGTGCGCGCGGCGTGGAGGCCGATCGCGGCCCACCTGGCGCACGACGTGCCCGTGGTGAGCGTGACCAAGGGCATCGAGGACGGCACGCTCCTGCGCCCGAGCGAGGTGATCGCGCAGGCTGCGCCTGCCGCGGGCGGGCGCGCGGTCGCCGTACTGAGCGGCCCGACCATCGCCGCGGAGCTCGCCGAGCGCAAGCCGGCCACCATGGTGAGCGCATCGCACGACGCCGCGCTCGCCGAGCGCACGCAGCGGACGTTCGCGCTGCCGTGGCTGCGCGTCTACACGAACCACGACGTGGTCGGCGTGGAGATCGCGGGCGCGGCGAAGAACGTGGTCGCGCTCGCGGCCGGCATGGTCGACGGGCTCGGGCTCGGCTCGAACGCGAAGAGCGCGCTGCTCGCGCGCGGGCTCGCGGAGATCGTGCGGCTCGGCACGGCGCTCGGCGCGAGGCAGGAGACCTTCTTCGGGATCGCGGGGGTGGGCGACCTGGCGACCACCTGCTTCAGCCCCGAGGGCCGCAACCGCTCCTGCGGCGAGGCGATCGGCCGCGGCGAGCGGCTCGACGCGTACCTCGCGCGCACGGACTCGGTGGTCGAGGGCGTGGCGACCTCGCGCGCGATCCTCGCGCTGGCGGACCGGCACGGCGTCGAGATGCCGATCGTCCGGGCCGTGGAGTCGATCCTCTTCCACGGGGTGACGCCCGCGGAGGCGATCCGCGCCCTGATGGGCCGCGAGGCGCGCGCCGAGCGGGTCGGATAGGCCCGTTTCCCGCCCGCCGCGTACCATTCCCCACCCATGAGCACCGCACCCGTCGCTGGGGCCTCGCCCGTCGACCCGCACTCCCGCCCTGCCGCCGAGGCGCTCGCCTCGGGCGGCAGCCGGCTCGAGCGACGCCTGGTCGTCGCGCTGTCGGGCGGCATGCTGCTCCTGGTGTCGTGGCTCGCGTCGGCGCTGTTCGGGTTCGCGGAGAACGTCACGCAGATCCCGGCCGCGATCGGCGCGTTCATCGTGGCGACGCCGCTCTTCGCGGGCGCGGTGCGCGAGCTGCGCGAGGGTCGCCCCGGCGGCAACGCGCTCGCGAGCCTGGCCGTCCTCGCGGCGATGGCGAACAACTTCTTCCTGCAGGCGGGGTTCCTGGCGTTCTTCCTGTGGCTCGCGGAGCTGGTCCTCAGCCGCACGGCGTGGGGCGCGCAGCGGGCGATCCGCGAGCTGGTGGAGCTGACCCCCGACGTCGCGCGCGTCGTCGCCGCGGACGGCTCGGAGCGCCAGGTGGGCCTCTCGGAGGTGCGCCCCGGCATGACGGTGCGCGTGCGGCCCGGCGAGAACCTGCCGGCGGACGGCACGGTCGCGGTCGGCAGCAGCTCGATCAACCAGGCGTCGCTCACCGGCGAGAGCGTCCCGGTCGAGGCGCAGCCCGGTACGCCCGTCTACGCGGGCACCACGAACATCACCGGCCAGATCGACGTCACGGTGACCGCCGTCGCCGGGCAGACCACGATCGGAAAGGTGGAGAACCTGATCCGCGAGGCGGAGAAGGCCAAGACCGCTCGGCAGGAGCTGATCGAGAAGCTCGCCAACTACTACGTGCCGGTGGTGCTGATGGTCGCTGGCCTGGTGTGGTTCTTCACCTCCAAGAGCGCGGATCCCGCGGTGCGCGACGCCGCGGCGGTGCGCGCGATCACGGTGCTCGTGGTCACGACGCCGGGCGCGCTGCTGATCGCGTACCCGACGGCGATGGTGGCCGCCTTCGCGGCGGCCGCGCGGCTCGGCATCATGGTGAAGCAGACGAGCACGCTCGAGGCCGCGGGCACGGTCGACACCGTGGTGATGGACAAGACCGGCACGCTGACCACGGGCAAGTTCGCGGTCAGCCGCCTGGTGCCGGCCGACGGCGTGGACGGCGCGGCGCTGCTGCAGGCCGCGGCCGACGCCGAGCAGAGCTCGAACCACCCGCTCGCGCGGAGCATCATGGAGACCGCGGTACGCGCGCGCATCGCGCCGGCCGCGGTGACGGGCTACAGGGAGGTGCCGGGACGCGGCGTGCAGGCCGGCACCGGCGCCGGCACGGTCCACGCGGGCCGCGGCATGTGGATCGCGGAGCTGAACCCGGCGGCGGCCGCGCAGGTGAAGGCCGTCGAGGAGAAGCTCGAGGGCATGAGCGGCGTGCACGTGATGCTCGGCGACCGCTACCTGGGCGCGGTGGGCCTCGAGGACAAGCTGCGCAGGAACGCCGCGGAGACCGTGAGCGAGCTGCGCCACCTCGGCGTGCGCCGCGTGGTGATCTTCACCGGCGACCGCCTGAGCGTGGCGAAGCGCGTCGGCGAGGCGATCGGCGTGGACGCGATCGAGGCGGAGTGCCTGCCCGAGGAGAAGCACGAGGAGCTCAAGTACCTGATCCGCCGCGGCGCGCGCACGCTGGTGGTAGGCGACGGCATCAACGACGGCCCGATCCTCGCGAGCGCCGACGTGGGCGTGGCGATGGGCCTCTCCGGCAGCGACATCGCCACCAACAGCGCGGGCGTCGCGCTGATGAACGACGACCTGCGGAGCATCCCGTTCCTGCTCGAGCTCGCGCGCAAGGCGAAGGGCATCGTCGCGGCGAACATCGCGGCGAGCCTGCTGCTCGCGCTCGTGGGCCTGGCGCTCGCGGCGACCGGCAAGATCGACATCTGGATCACCCCCTTCTACCAGGCGGCCGCGTACCTCTTCGTGATCGCGAACAGCCTGCGGCTGGTGCGCTTCGGCGAGGACTTCGCCGCGGCAGAGGAGATGCGCCGCGCCCAGGAGGCGATGGCGGTGGCGAAGCCGGTGCGGGCGGCGCAGCGCGGAGGCTGACGCCTCACGCGGTGCGCACGCCGCGGAACATGAAGAACGCCGCCGCCGCCAGGCAGATCGACGCCCACAGGAAGTCGAGCGTGATGCGCTCCCTCATGTAGAGCACCGCGAAGAGCGCGAACACCGCCATGGTGATCACCTCCTGCATCACCTTGAGCTGCTGCAGCGAGTAGCCCGCCTCCGCGAACCCGATCCGGTTCGCGGGCACCTGAAGGCAGTACTCGAAGAACGCCACGCCCCAGCTCAGCAGGATCGCCGTCCACAGCGGCGCGTTCCTCGAGTCCTTCAGGTGGCCGTACCACGCGTAGGTCAT
>JBILFU010000119.1:0-6106 GCA_044351405.1 Phycisphaerales bacterium | reverse complement strand
CCGGGTGCTCGCCGAGCTCCTGGACCGCTGTGCGCTTGTGCACGCGCAGCTCGCGCAGGGCGGCGCCACCTACGGCAGCCGTGCGAACCGCACGGTGCTCAAGCGGACCGCCATGGCGCTCGACGCCGTCGCGCTCGCCGCCATCCAGGTGACCGTCAACCACGGCTATGCGGACGACTGGGGCGCGCTGTGCTGGCCGCCGGAGCGCGGCTGAGCGAGCGCGCACGCCGTGCGCCCCGCGCCGGGTCCCCTTCGAGCCCACCGCGCGGTACCGACCTCGCTCCCGCCCTCAATCGCGCCCCGCGCCTCCGCGCCCGATCGCCCCGTCGCCGAACCTCCGGCTGATCGCGTCGGCCACGCGGTCGATGCGGCGCTCGCGCACGTCGCGCGGATCCTCGAAGAGCGACGCCGGCGCGTCCCCGGGCGCGGTGCGCTCCAGGCGCACGCCCACCAGCCGAACCGGCACGAACCCGCCGTCGGCCCACGTCCGGAACAGCGCCTTCGCCGCATGCAGCACCGCCAGCGTGCTGTCCGTCTCCGAGTCCAGCGTCGTGCTGCGCGTGATCGTCTCGAAGTCGCCGAAGCGGATCTTCACGGTGATGCGCCGCGTGGTGCCGCCCGACGCGCGCAGCCGCCGGCAGGCGCCCTCCGCCAGCCCGTGGAGCGCGTCGACCACCAGCTCCGGGTCGGCGATGTCCTCCGGGAAGGTCGTCTCGTGCCCGACGCCCTTGCGCTCGTGCTCCGTCTCGACGGCCCGGTCGTCGCGCCCGAACGCGAGCTCGCGCATTCCGAGCGCGTGCTCCCCGAGCTGCGCCCGCACCGCGACATCGTCCATCCGCTGCAGGTCGCCGAAGGTCCGCACGCCGACCGCATGGAACCGGGGCAGGGTGCGCGGCCCGACGCCCCACATCCGCTCGATGGCGACCGGCGCGAGCCACTCCGCCAGCCCGTCGCGCGGCGCGACCGTGAGCCCGTCGGGCTTGTCCATGTCGCTCGCAAGCTTCGCGACGAACTTGTTCGGGCCCACGCCCACGCTCACCGACAGGCCAAGCTCGGCGCGCGTCGCGGCGCGCACCTTCCGCGCGATCTCCGCGCCGTCGCCGTGGAGCAGCCTGCTGCCGGTGGCGTCCACGAACGCCTCGTCCACGCTGAGCGCCTGGACGAGCGGCGAGAACCGCCCGAGGATCGCCATGAAGCGGCCGCTCAGCTCCGAGTACCGCCCGAACCGCGGCGGAACCACGGTCGCCTGCGGGCACAGCGCGAGCGCACGTGCCATCGGCATCGCGCTGCGGCACCCGAACGCGCGCGACTCGTAGCTCGCCGCCGCCACCACGCCCCGCCCGGACCGCCCGCCCACCAGCACCGGCCTCCCGCGCAGCGACGGGTCGTCGAGCTGCTCCACCGACGCGAAGAACGCGTCGAGGTCCGCGTGCAGGATGGTGCGGCCGTCGGACACGCGCAACAACCTACCCGTGCGGGGGTACATTCCCGCGGATGTCCCTGCTGCCCGTCGTCGCCGACCAGCTTCCGCCCGCGGCGGTGGCGTTCGGCCGCCTCCATCCGCTCGTCCTGCACTTCCCGCTGGGGCTTGTGCTCGCGGCGTTCGCGGTCGAGGCGCTGCGCGCCCTGCAGCGCAGGCGCACGTGCTCGCCGTTCACCCCGGTGGCCCTGTGGATCGGTGCCTTCGGGGCGGCCGCGTCGAGCATGACGGGCCTCGCCTTCGCGGAGGAGCACGGCGGCGGCGACACCATGTTCTGGCACCGCTGGCTTGGCATCCTCTCCACCGCGGGACTCTTCGCGGTGGCGTGGCTCGCCTCGCGCGCGTCGCGCCCCGGGGACCGGGGCGAGCAGGTGGTGCCCGTGCTGCGCGGTTCGCTCCTTGCCTCGGCGATTGTCGTCGGGTGGGTGGGTCACCTCGGCGGCAACATGGTGTGGGGCGAGGACTACGCGCTCGAGCCGCTGCTCCCGAAGCCGGCGCCGTCGGGGCCGGATGCGGCCCGGGCGGACGGCACGGCCGCGGAGCGGAAGCCGGCCGCCGCGCCCGCGCCGGACGCCGCATCCGGCGACGACCGCATGACCTTCTACGCCACCAAGGTGCTCCCGCTCCTCACCGAGCGCTGCTACGAGTGCCACGGCAACGGCAAGCGCAAGGGCGGGCTGCGCATGGACGTGCGCGCATCGGTCGCCGGCAAGGACGAGGAGGGCCGGTGGATCGCCCAGCCCGGCGACCCCGCGCACAGCCTGCTGATCGAGCGCTGCCTGCTGCCCGCGGAGGACGACGAGGCCATGCCGCCGGAGGGCGACCGGCTGAAGGCCTCCGAGCTGGACATCCTGCGGCGCTGGATCGAGGACGGCGTGGTGATGCCCGAGGCGGCCGCCCCGGTCGCGCCGCAGGCGGCCGCCCCGCCGCCGCAGGCGCGCAGGTCGCGCGTCGCCGACCAGCTTCCGGCGCTGACCGCGGCGGAGATCACCGAGGCGGCCGCGCTGCGAGCGCGCGGGATCAACGCGGTGCCCGTGGCGCAGGGCGCGTCCACCTTCGTGGTGAGCATGCCGGGCGGGCGCGACGCGGGAGACGCCAACCTCTCCGCGCTCTTCCCGATCGCCGGCAAGGTGGAGGAACTGTCGCTCGCGCGCTCGGCGGTCACCGACGAAGCCATGATGCGCGTCCCGCCCATGCCGGCGGTGCGCTCGGTGCGGCTCGACAACACGCAGCTCTCCGACGTCGGCATCGCCGCGCTGCTCTCGCGCACCACGGACGCGGAGGTCGTCAACCTCGTCGGCACCCGCGCCACGGACGCGGTGTTCGCTGCGCTGCTGCAGCTTCCCGGCCTCCGCCGGGCGTACGTCTTCGACACGGCGGTCACCGGTGCCGGCATCGAGGCCTTCCGCGCCCGCCGGCCCGGCGTGGACATCGTGGTCGAGCAGGCGACCGCGGGCGTCGGAAACGTGGATGGCCCGCCGGTCACGGGGCCGTGAGGAAGGAAACCGCATGAATCGACCGTCGATCTCCCGCCGCTCGTTCCTCGCCTCGTCCGCGGCGGCCGCGGGCGCCGCCGGGCTCGGCTGGACCGCGGCAGGACGCGCCGGCGCGCAGGTCCCGGACACCGAGCGCTCCGCCTCGTCCGCGGCACCAATCGTCGTCGGCTCCGGCGCCCTCCGGTTCGAGGTGCTGCATGACTGGCTCGTCCCGCCGCCCGGCGCGGCGTTCGGCGATACGCACGGACTGGCGCAGGATGCCTCCGGCAACATCTACGTCGCGCACACCGTCGGCGCGGGCAGCGCGCTGAAGGACGCCGTGTACGTCTACGCGCCCGACGGTCGCTTCCTGCGCAGCTTCGGCGCGGAGTTCGCGGGCGGCGCGCACGGCCTCGACCTCCGCAACGAGGCGGGCACCGACTTCCTCTACCACTGCGACACGGGCAGGCGGAAGGTCGTGAAGACCCGAACCGACGGCAGCGTCGTGTGGGAGGCGGGCTGCCCGATGCAGAGCGGTGCGTACGAGAAGCCCGAGCAGTGGTGCCCGACGAACGTGGCCTTCGGCCCGGACGGCACGGTGTTCGTCGGCGACGGCTACGGCGCGAGCTTCATTCACGCGTATACGAAGGACGGCGAGTGGAGGCGCATCGTCGCGCGGCCCGGCGGCGCGCCCGGCCAGGTGGCGTGCCCGCACGGCATGACCGTCGACGCGCGCGGCACCGCGTTCACCAAGGAGCCCGCGCTCTGCGTCGCCGACCGCGGCAACCGCCGCATCCAGTACCTGTCGCTCGACGGCACGCACCTCGGCTTCGTCACGGACGGCATGCGCATGCCCTGCGACATGAAGGTCCGCGGCGAAATGCTGCTGGTGCCCGACCTCGAGAGCGTGGTGACCGTGCTCGACGGCGCCAACAAGCCGGCGGCGCAGCTCTGCGACGGTCACCCGAGCGCGCTCCGCGGCGCGCCGCGCGAGAAGTTCGTTCCCGGCAGGTTCGTGCACCCGCACGACGCGATCTGGCTCGCGAACGGCGACATCCTGGTCGCCGAGTGGGTGCCGATCGGCCGGGTGACCCTGCTGCGGGCGGCGAAGGCCTCCTGACCAGGCGGAACCGGCGGGCGGTTCTCGGGCCCGGGCGGGACGCAATTCCCGGCCTGGGCCTTGCGGCGCGGGGTGGCGCAATCGACCATCGTTCCGGGCAGCGGCTTCGGCCGCGCCCCGGGTCCCCTCGCTCTGCGGGGACGGGAAGGTGTGCGAGCCGTCCGGAGAAGGGGCGGCGAGCCAGCACTCGGTGCCGGACGGCGGGCGCGGAACGCGGGCCGTCCGGCATCCTCTGCTACCCTTTGGAAATGGCTTCGTCTTCCTTCCGGAGGTGGTTCGTCGCGGCGGCGATCGCTCTCGCCTCCGCGCTAAACCCGGCGTCCTGGTCGCAGGTGCTCACCGAGAACTTCGGAGCCGCCACCCTCAACCCGGCGCTTTGGTTCCAGGACAAGACCATCGCGAACATGTCCGCCGTGCAGACGGGCGGCCAGCTGCAGTTCCGCAGCACGGTGAACAACACGATTCCCGAAGAAGCGGTTCACTACGTGGCCACGGCCCTCGAGCCGGGAATCAGCGTCGTTTCGGGGAGCCAGGTCTCGGTGCGAATCAACCTCTCCAAGGCCCCCTCTCCATCGCAAGCCAACTATGACGAAGGACTCGCGGTGTGCTTCGCACGGGTTGACACCGAGCTTGAGGTGACCGATGTGTACCCGGAGGGAATACTGTTCCTGGTCGGCGCTTACACCGACATTGGCCTGCAGCGGCGATACATGCGTCTCCTCCTGTCCGATGGCTTGGGCGTTGAGGAAGATGTGATGTATGCGGAGGAACTGACCCCGGGCAGGTTCCAGGACGAGATTTCCGGAACGGTCATCACCGTTCCCGCGTCGGGCCCATTCACGGCGTATTTCTCGCTGGTGAAGGGGGCCTCGGAGTCTGTCGCTCGAGTGGGCTTCTCCGGATTCACCGGTACGAGCAACGCGGTCTCATTCTCGTTGTCCGCGCAGGCGCTCGGCAATCGGCCGTATCGCGCGATTCTTGCCGGCTACGTTGCCGGGCCGATCCGGGCCGCCCTGACCGGAACCCGCAGCTACTTCGACGACTTCGTCGTGCAGCAGGGCGCCCTCAGCTACCGTCCCAAGAACCTCGTGGCGTCGCAGGGCACCTCGACCACCGCGGTCAACCTGACCTGGTCCGCGCCCACTGCCGTGCCCACCGGCACGACCTACAAGGTCTTCAAGACCAGCAACCTGTCGACGCCGATCGCGACCGTCAGCGGCCTGAGCTACGCGGACACCTCGGCGACGGCCGGCGTTCCCACCGAGTACGCCGTGTGCGCGTACTCCGCGACCACCGGCCTGTCGGAGGCCAGTGACTACGCCACCGGCTACAGGAAGGCCCCCGCGCCCACGGTCACCGCAGTCACGCCGGTCTCCGGCCCGCTGGCCGGCGGCACGACGATCACGGTGACCGGCACCAACCTCCGCATGGCTTCGGCCGTCAAGGTCGGCACGGCCTCCGCGACCAACGTGGTGGTGAACTCCGCGGGTACGTCGCTGACGGCGAAGACGCCGGCCGGCACCGCGGGGGCGAAGAGCGTCTCGGTGACGACCCCGAGCGGCACCGCGACCAAGGCGAGCGCGTTCACCTATTTCGCCGTGCCGACCGTCACCGCCGTCAGTCCCGCCGCGGGTCCGCTGGCGGGCGGCACGACGATCACCGTGACCGGCACGAATCTGCTCGGCACCACGAGCGTGAAGGTGGGTACGGCCGCGGCGACGGCGGTGGTCGTGAACTCCGCGGGCACGTCCCTGACGGCGAAGACCCCTTCCGGCACTGCGGGAGCCAAGAGCGTGTCGGTGACCACGCCGGGGGGCACCGCGACCAAGGCGAGCGCGTTCACGCACATGGCGGCTCCCACCATCGGGACGGTGACGCCGTCCTCCGGCCCGACCGCGGGCAACACGACGATCACGGTCTCGGGTACCAACTTCCGCGCCGGCCTGACCACGGTCAAGATCGGCACGACGCTTGCGACGAGCGTGGTGGTGAACTCCGCGGGCACGTCGCTGACGGCGAAGACGCCGGCCG
>JBILFU010000118.1:0-6152 GCA_044351405.1 Phycisphaerales bacterium | reverse complement strand
GCCGACGAGCCGCTGCGCACGGAACTCGACTCCATGCGCGCCGCTTTCGCGCAGCTCCTGGCGCAGCGACCGGCGTTCGACCGGTCGCTGGCCGCGCTGCGCACCGCGGGGGAGGCGCGTCCCTTCCCGGACGAGGCGCGCGCGGCGGCCGCGGTCGCCGCCAACCTGAAGCACTGGAGCGAGCAGCTGGTCGCGGCCGCGCGCTCTCTCGACGGGCGGCCGCCGCGCGCCGGCGCGTACCCGGCGCTCGACGCATGGAAGGCGCCCGCCTCGGCCGAGTTCACGGCCGTCGCCAAGGAGCTCCGCTCCGCGCAGGACGCGCTCGATCGCCTGCCGCGGCTCTGGGGCTCGGACGTGGGCGCGGCGCTCGCCGCGGGCGACTGCGCGGTGGTGTCGGGACCGGCCGGCATCGCGACCGTCCCCGCGTGGCAGCTGGTGTCGGGCGCCGGCGGCGGCTCGGTGGCGTTCGACCGGCGCTTCCGGGGCGAGCAGGCGATCGCGTCCGCGGTGCGTGCGCTGCGCGGCGGCGCGCCGCCCGTCGCGGTGTTCGTGCACGCGGGGCCTCCGGGGCTTCTCCGGCAGTCGGCCGACGGCAACGACTTCGCGGCGGCCGCGGACGCGCTGCGCTCCGCCCGCTTCGACGTGCGCGAGTGGGTGCCGGGCCAGGGCCCGCGCCCGGCCGCCTCGGGCGTGCCCATCGCGTGGCTGATCGTCCCGCCGGCGCAGCGCGACGCGGTGCAGGCCTCCCCGGCCGAGCGCGAGCTGCTCTCGGCCGCCCGTCGCCTGGTGGCCGAGGACCAGCCGGTGCTGCTCACCGTGGGACCGAGCCTCCTTCCCGTGCTGGGGCAGCAGGATCCGTGGGCCTCGCTCCTCGAGCCGCGCGGCCTGGTGGCGCGCACCGGCCGCACCGTGCTCGAACTGGTGCCCGTGGGCCCGTCCCGCGCGGAGGTGTCCGTCGTGCAGGTGGTGCAGGCGGGAAACCCCGCGTCCGCGATCGGCCGCGCGATCGACGGGCAGCAGGTGCGGCTGGACCGCCCGGTGCCGGTCGAGCCATCCGCGGCCGGCGCGGAGCCGGTGCTCTCGGTGGAACCGTCCGGCGAGCGCTGGGTCGAGGACGACTGGCGCCGCGACCGCGTGCTCCGCACGACCGCGCCACCCTCCAAGCGCCTGCGCGAGGCGGTGGCGGTGGTCGCGGCGTCCGACCGGGACGGCGCTGCGCGCGCGGTGCTCGTCGGTTCGCCCACCTGGCTGACGACCGCCGTGGCCGACGCCGCCGACGCGGTGGGCGGCGGCCGCGCGGCGCTGCGCAATCCGGGCAACCGCGACCTTGCGGTCGATGCCGTCGCGTGGATCGTCGGGCGCGAGGACCTGATGGTCGGCTCCTCCGCGGGGCGCGAGGTGGCCAGGCTGCCCCGGCTCGCTCCCGCGGCGCTGGTGGCGGTGGGCACGCTCGAGGCCTTCGCCGTGCCGGCCGTCATCGCGCTCCTGGGCGGGGCGATCGTCGCCGTCCGGAGGACGCGCACGTGAGGACGCGCACGCTCGCGGTCCTTGCGCTGCTGGCTTCCCTCGCGGTGGCGGCATGGCTCTCGCTGCGTCCGGCGACGGCGGCCCCGGGCACGGTGCGGCGGCAGTCGCTCTTTGCCGAGGACGAGGTGCCCGTGGACCGCGTCGACCGCGTGCGCGTCGACCTGGCCGACGGCACGGGCCTTGCGTTCGAGCGCGGCGCGGCAGGCTGGCGCCAGTCGGCGCCGTTCCCGCATCCGGCCGACCCGACGGCGATCCGCGAGGCCGTCGTGCTGGCGGCTTCGCTGGTGTCGATGCGCGCCGAGGATCCCGCGCGGCTGGACGCCGCGGCGCGCGCGGCGCTCGGACTGGACCCGCCGGCCGCGACGGTGACGCTGTCCTGGCCGGGCGGGGAGCGCGCCATCCGGCTCGGGCGGCGCACCGTCGCCGGCCGCGGCTGGGTGCAGGTGGCGGGCCGCGTCGAGGCTGCGAGCGTGGACGCCGCGCTGCACGCGATGGTGCTCGACGGCGACCCGCGCGGTTGGCGATCGCTGCGCGTCCGCGACGGTGCGGCGGAGGACGTCGCGGGAATCGAGGTCCGCTTCGGCGCGGCGCCCGGGCAGCGGATGGAGCTCCGCCGCGCCGCGGGCCGCTGGACCATGCTTGCGCCGGTCGCGACGCGCGCCGATGCCGACGCCGTCCGGCGCTACCTCGACGCGCTTGACCGCGCCGAGGCGGACGGGTTCGTCGAGGACTCGCCCGCGGACATGGCCGCCTTCGGCCTGGCGCAGCCGGAACGCATGGTCCGCCTGACCGTCGCGGGAGGCGCGCCCGCGCAGCCGCCGGCGCTCGAGGTCCAGGTGGGCGACGAGGTCGCGCAGGGCGCGCAGGAACGCTTCGCCCGCATCGACGGCCGGCCTGCCGTGGTGCAGCTCGGCGCACGGGCGCTCGCCGCCCTGTTCCCGCCGCCCGCGTCGATGATCGACCCGCGCGGCTGCGACGCGGTGCCCGCGGACGTCCGTGCCGTGGAGTTCGTCCCCGATCCGGCCGCGGGGGCGGGCGCGCCGGGCTTCTCCCTCGCGCGCAGCCGGGACGCCTGGGAACTCAGGGCGGCGGACGCCGATCCCGCGCCGGCCGACGGGCAGCGGGCACGCCGCCTGCTCGCGCAGCTCTGCGAGGCGCGCGCACCCGCGGTCGCGCTCCAGCCGATGCCGGCGGGCCTGCGGCTCGGCGCCTTCGTGCTGCGCGGCGAGGGCGGCGCGGAACTCGCCCGCGTGGCCGTCGGCCACGAGCCGGACGGCCAGTGGGCGCTCGACGGCGGCGACGGCGTGCTGCGCGTCTTCCCCGCGGGCTTCGACGTGGCGGTGGAGGCCGCCGCCTACGCCGGCAGCCGGTAGAGGTCGACGCGGTCGCATCCGCGCCTTCCCGACCAGAGGCGGCGCAGCCCGGCGAGGCGATCCTCGGAGAAGGGCGCGAGCGTGCGCGGGCCGGCGTCGCCGATGCGGTGCGGGGCCGTGAAGACCCAGAGGTCGTCGATGCATCCGGCGGCGTCCAGCCGGCGGACGAGCGCGGGCCCAGCCTCCACGAGCACCGTGGCGCAGCCGAGCGCGGCCAGCGTGCGCAGGAAGCCGGCGGGATCCTCGGCGGCCACGCACTCCGCACCCGCCGCGCGCAGGGCGGACGCGCGCAGCGGCGAGTCCGCCAGCGCCTGCGGGGTGCAGCCGATCACGGTGCGGTGCGCGTGCGCGGTGCGAACCAGCGCGCGGTCGAGGGCGATCGCGAGCCGCGGGTCCCAGACGGCGCGCAGCGGCGTGCGCCGCGCGGAGACGCCCCGGACCGTGAGCATCGGGTCGTCGGCGAGGACCGTGCCCATGCCGGTGAGCACCGCGTCGACGCGGCCGCGCTCGCGGTGCACCATCAGGCGGCTCTCGGGCGAGCTGATCCAGCGCGGGTCGCCGGGGCGTCCGGCGATGCGCAGGTCGGCCGACTGCGCGTACTTGACGACGGTCCACGGGCGGCCCGTGCGGAGCCTGCGCAGGAAGGGCTCGGTGACGTCGTCCGCCTCCGGGCAGGGAAGCCGGAAGGCGTCGATGCCCGCGCCGCGGAGCGCGGCCGCCCCGCCCGAGGCGACGGGGTTCGGGTCCGCGCACGCGTAGGCCACGCGGGCCACGCCGGCCCGGCGGAGCGCCTGGCTGCACGGCCCCGTGCGCCCGTGGTGGTTGCAGGGCTCCAGCGTGACCAGCGCCGTCCCGCGGCGCGCGCGGGTGCCCGCCCGCGCGAGCGCCTCGACCTCCGCGTGCGGGCCGCCGCAGCGGCGGTGGTGTCCCTCCGAGACGAGGCGGCCCGCGGAATCGAGGATGACGCAGCCGACCATGGGGTTCGGCTCCGCGCCGCCGTGGCCGCGCCAGGCGATCCGCGCGGCGCGGCGCATCCAGGGAAGGAGTTCCTCGGCGCGGCGGCCGGTTGCGCCGGTCACGCCCGCACGCCCGTCGCCGGGACGGGCTCTCCCGCGGGCGAGGCGCCGAGCCCGAGCGCGGTGTCGCGTTCGATGTCCTCGGCCTGGCTCGCGGTGTGCGGGAGCGGCGGCGTGGCGAGCGGCGTGCGCACCGTCGCCACCAGCACGTCGTCGTCTCCCATCCCGCCGCGCCAGGCGCCCACGGCCGCCGCCAGGCCGCGCGCGTGCCCGTCCTTGCCGACCGGCCGGTGCAGGTGCTCGGCGATCCGTTCCAGCCCGAACTGCCGCCCCGCGCGGTCGGGCGCCTCGTGCACGCCGTCGGTCAGCAGCACCAGCACGTCGTCGGGGCCGAGCACGATCTCCGTCTCGTCGCTCTCGAAGTCGGCGTCCGGCACGGCACCGAGCAGGAACGTCGTGGAGTCGAAGCGCTCGACGCGCCCGTCGCCGCGGCGCACCCACGCGGGCGGGTGGCCGGCGTTCACGTAGCGCACCACGCCGTGCGCGGGATCGACCTGCACGGAGATCGCCGTCAGGTAGACGCTGTGCTTCGAGAGCGTGAGCGCCACGTAGCGGTTGAGCGCGCGCAGCACCGCGCCCGGGGAGATGTCGGGATCCTCGGCAAGGAGCCGCTCCACCTCGCCGGAGAGCCGGGCGACGGTGAGCGCGCTCGCCAGCCCGTGGCCGGTCACGTCCATCAGCACGACGTCGAGCCGGCCCCTCTCGTCGATGCTCGCGTGGATGAAGTCGCCGCCGACCTCGTTGGCAGGCAGGTACGCGAAGTCGAAGTCCAGGCCCCCGCCGTGCACCGGCCTCGGGAAGAGCGCCATCTGCACGGCCTTCGCCTGCGACAGCTCGCGGCGCATCGCGAAGAAGCCCTTGGTGACCATCTTCCGGTCGAAGCGCCGGCGGTGGGTACGGAGCCGGTACCAGCTGACGGCCAGTCCGGGCAGCAGCACCAGCGGGATGCAGCAGAGCGCGGCCGCCACGTTCGGCAGCCCTACCAGCCCGGCGATCTTCAGGATGATCATCTCGAGCAGGAACATCGAGACGAGGGGGTACATCGGCCGCAGGCTCTCGCGCGGCGTCCACGGCAGGAAGACGCTCGGGAGCAGGTGGAAGAACAGGATCGACGTCAGCCCGCTCCCCGCGCCGCCGCCCAAGTCCTCCATGTCCGGGAAGAGCAGCTGCTTGGCGAGCTCGAAGGCGAAGGAGATGCCGCCGATCTGCAGTATCAGCCAGTTGGTCGCCCGCAGCGTCTGCTCGCGCGTCTCCAGGCGCGGCCGCACCGTGGCGAACGCGCGCGCCGTGATTGCGAGTATCAGGATCGTCCCGACGATCACGAGCGAGAGGAAGGCGGGGCCGTCGGCGCGCGCGGCGGCCATCGCCTGGGTGGCCTCGGCATCGCCCTGCACGATCCCCGCGAGGTCGTCGTCCTTGGCGAGCCGGAAGAACAGCAGTCCGCCGATCGCCGCGACGAGCGCGATCAGCTCGTAGGCGATCAGCGCCCCGAGCAGCAGCCCGAAGCGCTTGCGGAGCCACTGCTCCATCTCGCGCTCGTACTCCTCGGAGAAGAGGTTGCCTTCCGACGCCTCGGCCATGCCCTCAGGGTACTTGCGCTCGGAGAATGACGGAGGTCCCGCGCTTCGGCGGGACCTCCGTGGGGGGACTCTGACGTGCGCGGCGGGGCAGGCCCGCCGCCGGGCCCTGGGCCCGCGGTCACTGCTTGGCGAGCACTTCCTGCTTCAGGCGCTCCGGCATCTGCCGGTAGGTGAGCGGCTCCATGCTGGCGGCCGCGCGACCCTGCGTCATCGAGCGCAGCGTGGTCGTGTAGCCGAACAGCTCGCTCAGCGGCACCTCGGCGGTGATCTGGCGGGTGTTGCCGCGCATCTCGCTGTCGATGATCTGCCCGCGGCGGCTGGCCACGTCGCCGGAGACGTTTCCGAAGAACTCGTCCGGCGTCGTGATGACCACCTTCATGATGGGCTCGAGCAGCGCCGGGTGGGCCTTGGTGAACGCCTCGCGGAAGGCGAGGGCGCCCGCCTGCTCGAAGGCGATCTGGTTCGAGTCGACGTCGTGGTACGAGCCGAACACCAGCTGCACGCGGCAGTTGATGACCGGGTAGCCGCCGATGACGCCGCTCGCGGCCGCCTGGCGGATGCCGTACTCGACGCTCGGGATGAACTCGCGCGGGATG
>JBILFU010000117.1:0-6207 GCA_044351405.1 Phycisphaerales bacterium | reverse complement strand
CCGGCCTCGCGCTGCTCGCGCGTCCAGGTGTACTGGCGCTTCTTCGGCTTGGTCACCAGGCCCGCGCGGATCGCGCGGACGGACGCCTTCACGCGCTTGGTCGTGCTGCCCTCGACGGTGTCCACCGTCTGCAGGTTCGGCTTGAAGGTGCGCTTCTTGACGGAGGTGGTCTTCAGGCCCACGCCGCCGAGGTACTTGGCCTTGCCGCGGATCTTGAGGGTGTTGCCGGAGGAGGTCTTGGCGCCGGTGAAGTGGCAGACGCGGGGCATGGTGGTGGTCCTTGGAGGCCCTGCGGCATGCAGGGGCAGATCGGGAAGGATACGCAAGCCCGCGGGCGGCCGCAAGATGTCGGCCCGTCGCGCGCGTTATCGGCTCAGCCGAGGGGGAGCCGCGTGGGGCTCGCTCAGTCCGGCCAGCACCAGGAGGCGTTCGCACGCAAGGCCGTCCGCCGCGCCGAAGGCCCCGACCTGATGGCTGTCGGCGTCGAACACGCCCCAGGCGAAGCCGTCGGCACGCAGGCAGGGCACGACCAGCTCGCTCCGGTCCCGGGGGTCGCAGGCGACGTAGCCCGCGCCGAGGTCCTCCACGTCGTGCACCACCAGCGTGCGTGCCGCGAGCAGCGCCTGCCCGCACGCCCCGTGCACGCCGATCGGCGAGCACGCGGGCTTCGGCCGGCGCGCGGCGAGCACCAGGCGCCGGTCGTCCGGTTCCTGCGGGAGGTCCACGTAGAAGCCCGCCCAGCTGGCGCCGAGGGGGGCGGCCGCGTCCCACCAGAGCTGGACGAAGGCCTCGAGCCGGGCATCGCGGTCCGGGATCGAGGCGACGACGCCTGCGGCCGGGCCGAGCGCCGCGAGCGCGGCGGACAGTCCGCGGTCCGCGGCCTGCGGCATCAGGCGCTCTCGCGTTCGCGCCGGCGGACCTGCTGGAGCGGCGCGCCCGAGGCGATCGACGCGGCGTCGAGCACGTACACCGCGTTCGAGTTGTCGAGCTCGGGCAGGTGGTACATGAGGTCGATCATGATCTCGTCCACCACCGCGCGCAGCGCGCGGGCGCCGGTGTTGCGGGCGAGGGCGCGGTCGGCGATCAGCTCGAGCGCGTCGTGCGTGAACTCCAGGCGCGCCCCTTCGAGCGAGAAGAGGTGCTGGTACTGCTTGATGAGCGCGTTGCGCGGCTCGGTGAGGATCTGCACCATCGCCTCCCGCGACAGCGGGTGCAGCGGGCACAGGATCGGCAGCCGGCCGACGAGCTCGGGGATCATGCCGAACTCGAGCACGTCGTCCGGCGTCACCTGCGCGATCAGCGCGGCGCGCTCCGAGACCCTGTCCTCGAAGCCCGGCGCGTCGGCGGAGAACCCGATGCGCTTGCGGCCGACGCGCTTCTTGACGATCTCCTCGATCCCCTCGAAGCTGCCGCCGCAGACGAACAGGATGTTCGTCGTGTCCATCTGGATGTACTGCTGCTCGGGGTGCTTGCGGCCGCCCTGCGGCGGGACGTTCGCGGTGGTGCCCTCGAGCATCTTCAGGAGGCTCTGCTGGACGCCCTCGCCGCTCACGTCGCGGGTGATCGAGACGTTGTGGTTCGTCTTGCCGATCTTGTCGATCTCGTCGATGTAGATGATGCCGCGCTGCGCGCTCTCGAGGTCGAAGTCGGCCGCCTGCAGCAGCTTGAGCAGCAGGTTCTCCACGTCCTCGCCGACGTAGCCGGCCTCGGTGAGCGTGGTGGCGTCGCCGATCGCGAAGGGCACGTTGAGGATCCGCGCGAGCGTCTTCGCGAGCAGCGTCTTGCCCGTGCCCGTGGAGCCGATCATCAGCACGTTCGACTTGTCGAGCTCGACCGGGGCGTTCTCGTTCTCGAGCTGCGAGAGGCGCTTGTAGTGGTTGTGCACCGCCACCGAGAGCGCGCGCTTGGCCATCTCCTGGCCGATCACGTACTGGTCGAGGAACTCCTTCATCTGGCGCGGCGAGGGGATCTGCCCCAGCTGCGGGCGCCCGCCGGAGACGCGGCGCTTCTCCTGCTTGAAGATGTTCTGGCAGAGGTCCGTGCAGTTGGTGCAGATGTAGACGTCGTTCGGGCCCTCGACCATCGGGCCGACCTCGCGGCTGGTCTTGCCGCAGAAGCTGCACGTGGTCACCTTCCGGCCGCGGAAGCCGCCGTCGCCTCCGCCCGGGCCCGCGCCGCCCCCGGTGCCGCCCGTGCCTGGGCCCTGGCCTCCGCCCGCGCCGAAGCCGTCGCCGAACTCGCGGCCGTTGCCGCGCTTGGGGCCGCCGTTGGCGGACTCGGGGCGGGGCTGCTTCTGGGGATCGGTCGGGCGGGACGGCATGCTGGCGTTTGCTCCTGAGGGGCTCGGAGTCTATCGGTCGTTCGGGGAAGGGCCTCGAGCGGCGGCGGAACCTTGCCGTGCGAAGCAGGAAGTTCAAGCGCGGGTGCCGCGCAATCCTGCCGGAGCGGCCTTATCGGCGCGGCGAACGTCCGGATTCCGAGCCGTTCTCCCAGTCCGATCCGCCACGGCGGTCGCGCTCCCGGCGCGCGCCCTCGCGCGTGCGCTGGATCAAGGCGTCGCGCGCGGTCTCGAACTCCCGTCGGCTGATCTGCCCGGCCTCGTGCAGGCTGCGCAGGTCCTCGAGCGTGAAGCCCTGCGGAGGCGGCTGGTCGGGCGCCTTCGCGTTGCGGCGGGCCCACATCACGACCACCCCGCCCGCCGCCGTGACCCCGACGAGCACCACGATCCCCAGCCAGAACATGGGACCGCTCGAGCCGTCGCTCACGTGGCGTCAGGCCTTCTTCCCGGGGGCGGAACGCTCCGCGAGCGCCTTCTGCTTGTCGGCGACGATCCTGTTCCACTCCTCCGCGGCGATGTCCGTGACCTTGGCCTTGGCCAGCACGCGGTCGAGCACCTTGGACTCGCGGATCGCGAGCGCCATCTCGTTGAGGCGGCCGGACTGCTGCAGCTCCGCGCGCACCTGGTCCGGGCGCGTGCCGCGGCTCCGGGCGGCCTGGACGATCGCGGCGTTCAGCTCGGCCTCGGAGACCTCGACCCCCAGCTCCTGCGCCAGTCGGGTGAGGATGAAGAACGCGCGGAGGCGCTTGTGGGTGTCCTCCTCGCTCGCGGCGCGGAGCTCGGCCAGGCGGCGCTCCACGGTCGGCTCGTCGAGGCCCTGCTGCATCAGGCGCATGCGGTTCATCTCGAGGTTCCGCGCGGCCTGCGCGCCCGACATCCGCTCGGGCAGCTCGAACCTGACGCGGTCGACCAGCCACTCGGCGGCCTGCTCGCGCATCGCCGTGCGCTGCTCCTGGTCGCGCCGGCCCTCGAGCTGGAGCTTCACCTGCTCCCGCAGGTTCTCGACGCTGCCCAGTCCCAGCTGCTCGGCAAGGCCCTCGGCCGCGGCCGGGGCGATGCGCTCCGCCTGCGCAGGGGTGAATTCCACGGTGATCTCGGCGCCGCGCAGGTCCTCGCGCTCGTGCGCGTCCGGACCCTTGGTCCTGAGCGCGATCGACTCGCCCACCTTGCGGCCCTTGAGCTTCGCGGCCAGGTCGTCGAACATCAGGCCGAGCACCTGGCCCTTGCCCTCGTCCTCGGCGTCCGGCACCACCACCAGGCACTCCTCGCTCTCGAAGTACGGGTCCTTGGCGGCGCCCTTCACGCGCACCACGGCCTTGCCGACCATGCGGTCGAGCTCCTGGAACGGGCCCTCGATGCGGCTGGGCGTCCCGAAGCGGTAGCCGAGCCGGCGGATCTCGTCGCCGACGTACTTGTCCTCGACCTCCACCATCGGGCGGCGGACCTCGACGTCCTCCAGGTTCGGCAGCGTGATCTCGGGCACGACCTCGAGGTCCATGGTCACGGCCAGCGGCTTGCCGCGCCGCAGCTCGAGGTCCGCGCCCTTCTCGTCGACCTCGGGCTCGGAGATCGGCTGGAGCTTGTTGTCGGCGATCGCCTTCTGGTACGCCTCGGTGAGCACGCGGCGGCGCACGTCCTCGAGGATCGCCGCGCCGAAGCGCTTCTCGATGAGCGCGGCCGGGGCGGTGCCGCGGCGGAAGCCGGGGATCTGCACCTCGCCGCGGGCGTTGGCGTAGGCCTCCTCGATGTGCGCGTCGACCACCTTGGCGGGGATGGTGATCTTCAGGCGCTTGCGGGCGGGGCCGGCATTCTCGACGACGACGGTGGTCTCGGTGGACATGGCTTTGCGGTGGCTCGGAGGCCGTTCGGGGGAAAGGAGCGCAGTATACGCCTGCCCGCGGGGCGTCACTTCATCAGCAGCATCTCGGCGTACGTCGGCACCGGCCAGTTGTCGGCCGGGGTGACGCGCTCGAGCGCGTCGCACGCGGCGCGGGTCCGGGCGATCGCCGGGACCACGCCGTCGCGCAGGAAGCGCATCTCCGCCTCGTCGTCCTTGTGGTGCCTCGAGGAGAGCGCCTCGAGCTCCGACACGGCCGAGCGCAGCTCGTTGACCATGCCGACGTACGACCGGAGCTCCGCCTGCGTCTCGGCGCAGTCGACGTCCGCGGCGAGCGTGGCACCGACGGTGCTCGCGAGCTCCTCCTGTGTCCGCAGCGCGGCCGGCAGGACCTGCGTGCGCACCATCTGCACGAGGGTGCGGCACTCGATGCCGAGCACCGTGCAGTAGTTCTCGACCAGCACGTCGTAGCGCGCCTCGAGCTCGCGCGCGCTGAGCACGTGGTAGCGCGCGAACACGTCCTTCGCCTTCTTGGTCTTGAAGGCGCCGAGCGCGTCGGCCGTGCTGCGCATGTTCGGCAGGCCGCGCCTCTCGGCCTCCCTGTGCCAGGCCTCGGAGTAGCCGTCGCCGTCGAAGCAGACGCGGCGGTGCTTCTTGATGACGTCCTTGAGGACCGTCTTCACCGCGGCCTCGAGCTTGGCGGCGGAGGGGTTCTTGCCGGCCTTCCGCTCGAGCTCGGTGGCCAGGAAGTCGATGCTCTCCGCGACGATCGTGTTGAGCACGGTGTTCGGCCACGCGACCGCGGCGGTGGAGCCGACGGCGCGGAACTCGAACTTGTTGCCCGTGAACGCGAACGGCGAGGTGCGGTTGCGGTCGCTCGCGTGGCGCGGGATCTGGGGCAGGGTGCTCGCGCCGAGGTCGAGGTCGCCGCCCGTCTTGGTCTTCCTCGGCTTGCCGCTCTCGACCTGGTCGATGATGTCCGTCAGCATGTCGCCGAGGAAGATCGACATGATCGCCGGCGGGGCCTCGTTGGCGCCGAGGCGGTGGTCGTTCGGGGCGCTGGCGATCGAGGCGCGCAGCATGTCGGCGTGCAGGTCCACGGCGCGGATCACCGCGGCCAGGAACACCAGGAACTGCATGTTCGTGTGCGTCTCCTCGCGCGGGTCGAGCAGGTTGACCCCGGTGCTCGTGGCGATCGACCAGTTGTTGTGCTTGCCGCTGCCGTTGATCCCGGCGAACGGCTTCTCGTGCAGCAGGCACTCGAAGCCGTGCTTGCGCGCCACCATGCGCAGGACCTGCATGGTGATCATCTGGTGGTCGACGGCGATGTTCGCGTTCTCGAAGAGCGGCGCGATCTCGTACTGGCTGGGCGCCACCTCGTTGTGGCGGGTCTTGACCGGGACGCCGAGCTCGAAGAGCCGCGCCTCGACCTCGGCCATGAAGGCGAGGACGCGGTCGGGGACGGCGCCGAAGTAGTGGTCGTCGAGCTGGTGGCCCTTGGGGGCGTTGGCGCCGATCATGGTGCGGCCGGTCATCATCAGGTCGAGGCGTCCCTCGGCGTGCTCGCGCTCGACCAGGAAGTACTCCTGCTCGCAGCCGAGGGTGCCGACCACGTGGGTCACGCCCTTGTCCCCGCCGAAGAGCCTGAGCACGCGCATCGCCTGCTTGGAGAGCGCCTGGATCGAGCGCAGGAGCGGGGTCTTCTTGTCGAGCGCCTCGCCGGTCCAGCTGACGAACGCGGTCGGGATGCAGAGGGTGGTGATGCCGCTCGGGTTCTTGAGGAGGAAGGCGGGGCTCGTGCAGTCCCACGCCGTGTAGCCGCGCGCCTCGTAGGTGTCGCGGATGCCGCCCGAGGGGAAGCTCGACGCGTCGGGCTCGCCGACGATCAGCTGCCCGCCGGAGAACTTCTCGATCGCGCTGCCGTCGTTCATCGGGCTGAGGAAGGCGTCGTGCTTCTCGGCGGTGATGCCGGTGAGCGGCTGGAACCAGTGGCAGTAGTGCGTGGCGCCGTGCTCGATCGCCCAGTCCTTCA
>JBILFU010000116.1:0-6259 GCA_044351405.1 Phycisphaerales bacterium | reverse complement strand
CATCGTGCTGATGCGCCCCGGGATCTCGGGCGTCGCCGACGCGGTCGCGATCGCCCGCTCCACGCTGCGCACGATCCGCCAGAACCTGTGGTGGGCGTTCGGCTACAACGCCGTCGGCATCCCGCTGGCGGCCGGGGCGCTGTGGCCGGTCGCGCAGTGGGTACCGGGACCGATGTTCGCGGCGGTGGCGATGAGCGTCTCCAGCGTGGCCGTCGTGGCGAACAGCCTGCGGCTGCGGGGGCGCGCACGATGACCGGCGCGGCGGCGAGTGGATAACGCGACGCTCCCGCCCCCCGTGAGGGGAGCGGGAGCGGAAGGTCTCGCGAGCGATCGATGCGCCGGGTCGATCAGCGCCGACGGCGCGCACTCACCAGCCCGGCCACGCCGAGGAGCGCGACGGCGCCCGGCGCCGGGACGGTCGACATCTGGTAGGCGGCGCTGGAAGCGGTCGCGGCACCGGTGAACGTGAAGAAGCCGCCTGCCGGGTTCGTCGTGTTCTGGATGTACATGCCGATGTTGGTGGATCCCAGCGCCGGCGTGTTCGAGGCGTTCGAGAAGACCGTGCCCATGCGCGTGGCACCGAGCACGTTGGTGAGCTGCTGCGTCACGATCACGTTGTTCACGTCGAAGTTGATGCCGAGCGAGGCAAGGTCGGTGACGGTCACCACGGCGTAGAACCCCTTCGCCAGCGCGCCGATCGACACCGAGTAGCCGCCGATGAAGGAGCCGTCCGTGCCGCGGTAGAACTTCAGGTTCACGTCGGCGCTTGTCAGGTTGGCCGTCGAGCTGCCGGAGCAGAAGATGCCGAACTTCATGCTGTCGAGCGTCGACCCGGCGCCGTTGACCATCACCGTCTGGTCACCGTAGATGGAGGCGAGGTCCGTGCTGGAGGTTGCGCCGACGCCGAAGCCGGTGGCTCCGGAGGTCGCGAAGTTCGAGCTGTCGTAGACCGGGCCGACGAACGACTGCGATGCCTGCGACTGGTCGTCCTCGCCGCTGTAGGTCCAGTCCGTGCTGCCGTAGCGGATGGTCCGGTAGTCCTGGAACTGCGCCTGCTCCGTGACCATGCTCGCGATGGCTCGGGTCTCGAGACCGAAGGACGCGACGATGCCGGCCACCGCAAACGCGGAAACGCTGTTCAGGATGTTCATTTGGAAACCTCTTGGAACTGGGCTTGAAGCCCGGGAAAGGGAAGCGGAACTGCGGGGAGGGAAGTCCCCAAGGGATGCTGGCGATCTCGGTGTGCCTGAGGAAGGGAAGCCTCGGGACGGGAAACCGGGATCTCCGCCGAAAGAAACGTGATCGGCAGTCGCGACCCATCACGCGTGTGCGAAAATTGTTCGGATTTCCCCCGGAGTCGGGACGCATCCGCGTCCGACGGCAGCCAATGTGCGTTTTCTCGGACAATCCGGGACTGCGATCGTCGCTCTGTAGGCTTCGTCCGATGCCTTCCGAGACCCTTCGGCATGCCGTGGCGGACGTGGTTTCGGGCGCCGTTCGGCCCTGCGAAGTCACCGTCCGGTCGGGCCGCATCGCATCCCTCCGGCACGTGGACGGCCCCGTCGACCCCGGCATCCTGGTCCCCGGCTTCGTGGATGCGCACGTCCACGTGGAGAGCAGCATGCTCCCGCCCTGGGAGTTCGCGCGCGTGGCCATGCGCCACGGCACGGTCGCATCCGTGAGCGATCCGCACGAGATCGCGAACGTCCTCGGCGCGGCGGGCGTCCGGTACATGCTCGACGACATCGCCGGCTCGCCGTTCACCTGCTGGTTCGGCTGCCCGTCTTGCGTTCCGGCGACGGGCTTCGAGTCGGCGGGCGCGACGCTCGACGCCGACGCCTGCGCCGCGCTCATGGACGACCCGCGCATCGGCTACCTGAGCGAGATGATGAACTGGCCCGGCGCGATCGGCGGCGATCCGCAGGTCCTTGCCAAGATCGCGGCCGCCAAGGCGCGCGGCAAGCGGGTCGACGGCCACGCGCCGGGGCTCGTCGGGGAGCAGGCGAAGGCGTACTTCGCGCGCGGGATCGAGACCGATCACGAGTGCTTCGGGCTCGACGAGGCGCGCGGCAAGGCGGCGCTCGGCGTGAAGGTGCTGATCCGCGAGGGCAGCGCGGCGCGCAACTTCGACGCGCTGTGGCCGCTGCTGAAGGAGCGCCCCGAGCTCTGCATGTTCTGCACCGACGACGCGCATCCGGACGACCTGCTGGTCGGGCACATCGACCGGATCCTGGCGCGCGCGGTGGCGAACGGCGTCGACCCGATGGCGGCGCTGCGCGCGGCCACGCTCAATCCCGTCCGCCACTACGGCCTGCCGTGCGGCCTGCTGCAGCCGGGCGACCGCGCGGACATGGTGCTCGTGGAGGACCTCCGCACCTTCCGGCCGCTGCGGACGTGGATCGCGGGTGAGACCGTCGCCCAGCACGGACGCGACCTCGTCGCGCCGCGCGCGTCCGCCACGCCGAACGCCTTCCGCGCCGCGCGCTTCTCGGCCGAAGACTTCCGCGTGCGGGTCCCCGGCGCGTGCCCCGGCGCCGCGACGGTCGCGGTGCACGCGATCGCCGCCCAAGACGGGCAGCTCGTGACGGGCCGCGTCGACGCGCGCATGCGCGCCGCGGGCGGCACGGTCGAGCCCGATCCCTCGCAGGACCTCCTCCAGCTGGCGGTGGTGAACCGCTACTCCGACGCGCCGCCCGCGCACGCGTTCATCCGCGGATTCGGGCTGCGGCGCGGCGCGATCGCCGCGAGCGTCGCGCACGACTGCCACAACGTGGTGGCCGTCGGCGCGTCGCGCGAGGACCTGGCGGCGGCGGTCAACGCGGTCTTCGCCGCGCGCGGGGGGCTTGCCGTGGCCGACGGCGGCACGGCGGAGACGCTGGCGCTCCCGATCGCCGGGCTCATGAGCGACCGTCCGGCGGAGGAGGTGGCCGCCGCCTACGCGAGGCTCACCGCGAGGGCCAAGTCACTCGGCTCTCCGCTGCGCGCGCCCTTCATGACGACGAGCTTCATGGCGCTCCTGGTCATTCCCGCGCTCAAGCTGAGCGACCGCGGCCTCTTCGACGGCCTGAGGTTCGAGTTCACGCCCGCGGTCACTTGCTGAGGATCGCCGCGCACGCGTCGCGCACGACCTCGGCGCACAGCTTGCCGAGCATGTCCGCGGGCCACGGACCGAGCAGCGGCGCGCCCTCGGCCACGTGCACGGCATGCACGTCGAGCGTCCGCGCGAGCGCCGCCGCCATCGCGCGGAACTCCGCGCCGGTGAACCCGCTCGCGGCCGCGGCGCTCGCGGGCGCCCCCGCCACCGCGTCGAGGTCGAGCTCGAGCGTCGCCGGGCCGCCGCCGACGTGGGCCGCCGCGGCCATCGCCGCCTGCACGGGCGGGGTGCCGCTGCGGAGCATCGAATCCAGCGTGATCGCCTGGACGCGCGTGTCGGCCGCGACCTTCTCGACGATCGCTTGCGTCGCGTACGCCTCCGACATGCCGACCACCGCGTAGCGCGAGAGGTGGCCGTGGTCGAGCGCGTAGGTGAACGGGTTGCCGGAGTGTCGGCCCTCGGCGGGGCGCAGGTCGGCGTGCAGGTCGACGTTCGCGCAGCCGAGCGGCCGCCCGCCGAGCGCTGCTGCGCAGCCGGCCAGGATGCCGTACGCGTTGTTGTGCCCGCCGCCGACGACCAACGGCACGAATCCCTCGCGGCGCAGGCCCTCGACCGCCGACGCCACGCGCCCGTCGATCTCCGCGGTCGCGCGCCGCAGCGCCTCGAGCGCCTCCGCGCGCGATCGCGGACCTCCGACCGTGGCGTCGAGCCCCTTGGTCGCGCGCCGGATGTCGCGCAGATCCACCGTGCCGGCCACCGCGACCGCGGCACCGTCGAGGAACGCGTTCGACTGCATGTTGAGGAACCGCGGCAGGAACGCGCGCCACATGCGGCGGGCCCCGGGCCGGCCGAGGTTCGCGCGGACCCCCACGTCCTCGGGCACGCCGAGCAGGGCGATCCGGGCTCGGCCCGTCGGCTGCGCCCCGGGCGCGAGCACGGCGACGCGCTCGCCGATGCGCACCTCGCCCTCCCGCGGGACGGTCAGGGTCCGGACCTCGTCTGGCGACATCGGCCGCAGGTTCTTCACGGATCTTGAGTGTACGGCTGGCCGTGCGCGCCGCGATCCCCTCAACGCCCGCGCTCGTGCCCGGTATGGAGGGCATGGACCCCGAGAACCGATCGGCCGCGGACCGCCGCGCGTTCCTCCGCACCGCGCTCGCCGCCGGCGGCGCGCTCGCCGCCTCGCGCGTCGCGCTCTCCGCGCCCGACGCCCGCCGGGCGCCGGCGACTGCCGCGCCGGGCGCCGCACCGGGGTCCTTCCGCATCGCGCACCTCACCGACATCCACGTCCAGCCGGAGCTCGGCGCGGAGGCCGGCCTCGCCGCGGCGCTCGCGCACGCGCAGCGGCAGCGGCCCGACATGATCGTGACCGGCGGCGACTCCGTGATGGACGTCTTCGAGGCGAAGCGCGGCCGCGCCGACGAGCTGCGCAAGCTGCTCCTCGGCACGCTCCGCCGCGAGTGCTCGGTGCCGGTGCGCCACGCGGTCGGGAACCACGACATCCTCGGCTGGAACAAGGCGCGCAGCGGCATGACCGGCGGCGAGGCGGACTGGGGCAAGAGGTTCGCGTGCGAGATGTTCGGCATCGAGCGCACCTACCACTCGTTCGACGCCGGCGGCTGGCGCATCGTCTGCGTCGACGGCGTCCAGCCGAGGGGCGACGGCTACGTGGCGTACCTCGACGACGAGCAGTGGGCGTGGCTGCAGGAGCTCCTGAAGTCGACGCCGCGCACCACTCCCGTCTGCGTCGTCTCGCACATCCCGATCATGTCGCTCACGACGCTCACCTACGGCAAGCCGCGCGGCCGCGACGGAATCGGCCAGGACAACGTCATCCACGCCGGCGAGATGCACACGGACGCCGCGCTCATCCACGACCTCTTCAGGTCGGCCGGCAACGTGAGGCTCTGCCTGAGCGGCCACATCCACCTGCTCGACCGCTGCACCATCGACGGCGTGACCTACGTCTGCGACGGCGCGGTGAGCGGCGCGTGGTGGAAGGGTCCGCTGCAGGGCGTCGCGGAGGGATTCGGGGTGGTGGACCTGCGGCCCGACGGCACGTTCGATCATCGCTACGAGACCTACGGGTGGCAGCGCCGGACGTGAGCGTCGGCACCGCGCTTTGCTTACGATGCGCCCGTCGAGGCCATGGCCGGTGAAGACCTCCAGTTCCGCGAGAGCGCCGTCGAGTCCGTGGCCAGCCCGGACCAGGTGAACAAGGTCGCGCCGATCGCGTCGCCGCGGCTCTGGCTCCTGGTGGCGGCGTCGGCCGTTCTGGTGGCGGCGTTCGTGGCGTGGGCCGCGCTCGGGACCATCCCGCTCGTCGTCCGCGGCACCGGCATCCTGATCGAGGGGACCATGGTCGTGTCCGCCGAGAGCCCGACCGACGGGCGGATCGCCGAGGTCCGCGTCCGCGCGGGCGACTCCGTGGAGCAGGGCGAGGTGATCGCGCTGGTCGCGAACCCCGCCCTCGAGGCGCAGCTGAAGGACGCGCAGCTCGCGGCTGCGCGGCTCCGCGAGCAGGACGCCGCCATGTCCGCGGCGGAGGACGCATCGATCGCCGCCGTGCGCGCGTCGCTCGACGTCCGGGAGCGCGAGGCGCAGCAGCGGGAGTCGCGGGCCTCGGCCGCGGTCGCCGAGTACGCCAAGGCCGTCGACTCCAAGCGCGACCTCGTCCGGCAGGGGCTCCTGGCCGAGTCGGAGCTGCTCGGCTCGGTGAACGCGCAGCTCGAGCTGGAGCGCGCGCTCTCCGAGGCGCGCAACGAGCTGCGGCGGGTGGCCGCCGAGCGCGCCGAGTCCGGCATCCGCCATGCGCAGGAGCGCCAGCGCCGGGGCAACGGCATCGCCGACGCGGACGCGGCGTTCCGCCAGGCCGACGCCCGCCTGGCCGCCGAGCGCAACGTGGTCGCGCCGCGCTCCGGGAAGGTGCTCCAGCTCCTCCGCGGCACCGGCGACGTCGCCCGCCGGGGATCGTCGGTCGCCGTGATCTCCGACCCGGGCGACGGCCGCATGCGCTGCTACGCCTTCTTCCCGCTCGCGGAGGGCAAGCGCATCGGGGCGGGGATGCGTGCCTTGGTCGAGCCCTCCGTCGCGGACCGCGAGCGCTACGGCGCCGTCCGCGGGAGCGTCCGCGAGGTCGAGCCGGTCGTCGGCTCCCGCGAGTCG
>JBILFU010000114.1:0-6283 GCA_044351405.1 Phycisphaerales bacterium | reverse complement strand
CGCGCGCTGCACGGTGGGCCCCCGCGCGGCGATCCACCCCAACGCGGTCCTCTACCCGGACGCGCAGGTCGGCGAGGCGTCGATCGTGCACGCGGGCGCCGTGGTGCGCGAGCGCTGCGTGGTGGGGCGCCGCTGCATCGTCGGGCCGAACGCCGTGATCGGCGGCGACGGCTTCGGCTACCGACCGAGCGCGGACGGCCGGAGCGTGCTGCGCATCCCGCACCTCGGCAACGCGGTGCTCGAGGACGACGTCGAGATCGGCTCCGGCACCATGGTCGACCGCGGCAAGTTCGGCGCCACCCGCATCGGCGCCGGGACCAAGATCGACAACCTCTGCCAGATCGGACACAACGTGCAGATCGGCAGGCTGTGCATGATCAGCGGCCACACCGGCATCGCCGGCAGCACCGTCGTCGGAGACGGCGCGCAGATGGGCGGCGGCGTCGGCATCGCGCCGCACATGCGCATCGGCGCCGGCGCGCGCATCGCGGCCCGCGCCGCGGTCATGTGCGAGATCCCCGCCGGCGAGACCTGGGGCGGCTACCCCGCGCAGGAGATCCGCCTCGCGTTGCGGGAGGAGGCGGCGCTCCGTAGACTCGCCGACTCGGCGAAGCCGCTCCTCAAGCTCCTGAAGCAGCCGTCCGAACCGTGACCAAGACCGCCTCACCGACGCCCGCCGCCGACACCCCCGCCACGGCGGGCGCTCGCCGCCAGCGGACGGTCGCCGCGCAGGCCGTCGTCTCCGGCAAGGGCCTGATGCTCGGCCGCGAGGCGACCCTGACCATCGTCCCGGCGCCGCCCGACCACGGCATCGTCTTCGAGCGCACGGACCTCGAGCGCCCGGTGGTGATCCCGGCGCTCGTCTCCAACGTCATCCCGAACGCCCGGCGCACCACGCTCAAGGCGGGCGACGTCACCATCGAGACGGTGGAGCACTGCATGTCCGCGCTTCGCGGGCTGGGGATCGACAACGCCCTCCTGCGGCTGGCCGGCCCGGAGCTGCCCTGCGGCGACGGCAGCGCCCTGCCCTTCGTGGAACCGCTGCTCGCGGCGGGGATCGCCGAGCAGGACGCGCCGCGCCGCGTCTTCAGGCTGGCGGAGACCGTGTCCGTCACCGAGGGCGACGCCTCGATCGCCGCGATCCCGGCGGAGAGCCCCGGCGGCATGCGCATCATGTACGACCTGGACTACGGGCCGAACTCGGTGCGCATCCCGCACCAGGCCTGGAGCTTCGACCCGGACCGCGACGACTACGCCCGCGAGATCGCGCCCGCGCGCACCTACTCGCTGCGCGAGGAGGCCGAGGCGCTGTGGCAGGCCGGCCTGTGCAGGCACCTCACGCCGCGCGACGTCCTGGTGATCGGCGACGAGGGCCCCATCCAGAACGAGTACCGCTTCCCCGAGGAGCCGGTCCGGCACAAGGTGCTCGACGCGATCGGCGACCTGGCGCTGGTGGGGACGGCGATCGAGTGCCAGGTGGTCGCCAACCGGTCGGGACACGGGCTGAACCGCCAGCTGGGCATGAAGCTCCTGCGGCTGGTGCAGCGGGAACGGCGCGGACGCATGCTCCTCGAGGGCCGCGCGATGGACGCGCGCGCCATCGGACGGCTGATGCCCCACCGCTACCCGATGCTGCTGGTCGACCGCGTGCTCGAGCTCGAGCCCGGCCGCCGCGCGGTCGGCGTGAAGAACGTCAGCATCAACGAGCCCTTCTTCCCGGGCCACTACCCGGGCACGCCCATCATGCCGGGCGTGCTGATCGTCGAGGCGCTGGCCCAGATGGGCGGGCTCCTCCTCAGCCAGACGCTCGAGCACACCGGGAAGGTGGCCGTCCTGCTCAGCCTGGACAAGGTCAAGCTCCGCAAGGCGGTGACGCCCGGCGACCAGCTGGTGCTCGAGGTGGAGACCATGCGCGCCACCAGCCGCAGCGCCGCGGTGCGCGCACGGGCCATGGTGGCGGAGAAGGTGGCCGCGGAGGCGGAGATCCGCTTCATGATGGTCGACCAGGACTTCGAGTGACGGAGAGAGCCGAGCGACACATGCCCATCCACCCGACCGCCATCGTCGACCCGAGCGCCCGGATCTCCCCCACCGCGGAGGTCGGGCCGTGGTGCGTCGTGGGACCCGAGGTGTCGATCGGCGACGGCACCGTCCTCGCGAGCCACGTGGTGGTCGAGGCGAACACGCGCATCGGCCGCGACAACCGGATCTTCCCGTTCGCCTACGTCGGGGGCACGCCGCAGGACAAGAAGTACGCGGGCGAGAAGGCGTGGTGCGAGATCGGCGACCGCAACCACGTGCGCGAGCACGTGACCATCCACCGCGGCACCGAGAACGGCGGCGGCTGGACGCGCATCGGCAGCGACAACCTGATCATGGGCACCGTGCACATCGCGCACGACTGCATCGTGGGCAACGGCTGCATCCTGGCGAACAACGCGATGCTCGCCGGCCACGCCGTGGTGCAGGACTCGGCGAACCTCGGCGGCGGCGCGGGCATCCACCACTTCGTGGTGATCGGCACCTGCGCGTTCGTGGGCGCGATGGCGCGCGTCAGCATGGACGTGCCGCCCTTCATGATCGTCGAGGGAAACCCCGCCGAGGTGCGCGGGCACAACCACATCGCGATGGCGCGCCGCGGCTTCACCGAGACCGACATCGAGGCGATGAAGGAGGCCTACAAGCGCCTCTTCCGCGACCGCGGCGGCAGCCTGGCCGAGAAGATCAGCGGCCTGGTCGCCAAGTACCCGGGCGTGCGCAGCGTCGACATCCTGGTGAACGCGGTGAACGCGCAGGCGCGGGGCGTGCACGGGCGCTCGCTGGAGACGCAGCGCACCGACGACCGCCACCGCCGCGGCTGACCGCGCGGCGCGCGGCGCCGCGCCCGGCGGACGGGCCGGCCTGCGCCCGCGGCGTGCGGCTATGCTGCCTGCGATGAGCTCCGCTCCCCGGCACGAGAAGGTGGACGAGATCATGGAGCGCGCCGAGGCGGCGCTGCGCCGGTCGCAGTGGTTCGAGGCCGAGCGCCTGGCGCACCGGGCCGCGGAGCTCGCGCGCGCGCAGGAGGACTTCGGGCTGCTCGCCCGGGTGTGCCTGCCCCTGCAGGAGGCGCGCCGCCAGCGCATCCTGGAGGCCACCGGCAACCGCAAGCTCACGGTGCTCGACGCCGACATCACCGAGGACATGCCCCTGAAGCCGGGCTGCTACCTGGTGCAGCCGCCGACGGTGGGCGCGGACGCGCGCCGCCTGCGGCTCGCCGCGCTGCGGCGCGAGATCCCGGTGGCGGTCCTCTGCCGCGAGCCGCGGTCGAGGATGGGCCTCTGCCCCATCGTCGCGATCGGCCAGGTCACCGTGCGCACGCGCATCGACCCCCCGAAGGACTGGGACAGGCCCGACCACAAGTGGTTCCTGGGCGCCATGGAGCAGCTGGGCGACGCCGCCATCGAGATGCTCGACACCGGCCTCGAGCTGGACCGGCAGGTGGACTTCCTGCTCGCCGCGCTCGATGCCGTGCCGGACCACGAGAAGCTCCACCAGCTGCTCGCCTCCGTCTGCAGGGAGGCCGCGAAGGGCTTCGTCCGAAGCGCCACGGCGGACGAGCTGGACGCCGAGCTCGCGGCCGCCGAGGAGGAGCCGGACATCGCCGACCTCGGCGAGCCGGCCCGCAAGCGCGGCACCGAGGGCGGCGACGACGAGTGACCGCCGCGCGGCGCGTGCTCGCGCCCGGCGCTCACCGCCAGTCCAGGCCCTCGAACAGCGAGTTCAGGCTCTCGGCCCCGCCCTCGCGGACGATCACCAGGTCCTCGATGCGCAGCCCGCCGTGGGCGCGGCCGTAGAGGCCGGGCTCGACGGTGAGCGCGTCGCCCGCGACGAGCGCCGGACCCTTGAGGTCCAGGAGCGGCGGCTCGTGCACGTCGAGCCCGATGCCGTGGCCCGTGCCGTGCGTCATGCCGGTCCAGGAGTCGGGCGCGTCCGGCGCGGGAAGCCCGCTCGCGAACCCGTGCGCGTGGATCACGCCGAGGGTCGCGCGGTGGACCTCCTCGCCCGTCACGCCCGCGCGCACCGCCGCGATCGCCGCGCGCTTCGCCTCCGCGACGGCCGCGTGCATGCGGCGCACCTCCGGGTGCGGCTCGCCGTTCACCACGGTCCGCGTGCAGTCGCCGTTGTAGAGGGTGGACATGCTGCGCGGGAAGATGTCGACGATCACCGGCTGGCCCGTCCGCAGGTCGCCGTGGCCGTGCTCGTGGCAGTCGGCGCCCTGCGGGCCGCAGGCGACGATCGAAGGCTGGTTCTGGAAGCCGGCGCGGAGGAGGTGCACGTCGATCAGGAAGCGCAGGCGCTCGGCCGAGAGCCGCTCGCCCTCGTGCAGCAGCACGCCGTTCCGGTCGGGCACGGCGCGGGCCACGGTCTCACAGGCCATCCGCATGGCGTCCTCGGTGGCCTTCTGGGCGGCGCGCAGCCACTCCACCTCCTGCGCGTCCTTCGAGCGGCGCGACATCACGCCGAGGAGCGGGTCGTACTCGACGGCGATCCCGGCGAGCCGCAGGTGCTCGGCGTAGACGAGGGGAAGCGTCCGGTCGGCCGTGACCATGGCGACCTGCTGGCGGCGCAGGCACTCGGCGACGGCCTGGGCGGTGGCGGTCTCCCGGTCCCCGGAGAGCCCGCCCCGGGGTTCGAAGTCACGCGGGCAGGCCACGGCGTCGGCCCGGGCCTGCCGGCGGGCGCGCTCCATCTCGATGTCCCGGCACAGGAAGACCCGGTGCGGGGGCCGCCCCTCGTGCAGGAAGTCGATGCAGGCCGCCGGATCGCCGACGTTGAACCGGACCGCGTGGAACAGGCTCTTGTTGGTGGCGGGGATCCCGGCGATCAGGCGGGCGGATGGCATGGGCGGGGATGCTAGAAGCGCATCCGGGACGCCCCGCCGGGAAAGACATACCCCCAGGCGCTGGAGCGCCTAGGGGTATGGAGTGTGGCCGCGGCACACGCCTGCGCCGCGGGAGATGCCGAGTTGTGTCCCCCGTCACCCCTAGAAACGCAGTTGCGGCCCGGCGACCATCACGATGGGTGACGAAAACCCGCGATTGCCGCTTACCGGACCCTCCGGGCGGCGCCCGGCCGCCTCAGCGCGTCAGGGCGCGGTACTGGATCCGCCGCGGCGGTGCGTCCGCCGGGATCCCCAGGCGCCGGCGGCGGTCCGCCTCGTAGGCCGAGTAGTTGCCGTTGAAGAAGAAGACCTTGCTGTCGCCCTCGAACGCCAGGATGTGCGTGGCCACGCGGTCGAGGAACCAGCGGTCGTGGCTGATGACCACCGAGCAGCCCGCGAAGTTCTCCATGCCCTCCTCCAGCGCCCGCATGGTGTTGACGTCGAGGTCGTTGGTCGGCTCGTCGAGCAGGATGACGTTCGCGCCCTCCTTCAGCATGCGCGCCAGGTGCACGCGGTTGCGCTCGCCGCCCGAGAGGTTGCCGGTGATCTTCGACTGGTCGGTGCCCGTGAACCCGAAGCGCGCGACGTACGCGCGGCTGTTCACCTCGACGCCGCCGAGCATGATCTTCTCGTCGCCGCCGGAGATCGCCTCCCAGAGGTTCCTGTCGTTCGGCAGGGTCTCGCGGCTCTGCTCGACGTACGCGAGCTTCACGCTCTCGCCGACGCGCAGCTCGCCGGAGTCCGGCTTGTCGCTCCCGGTGATCATTCGGAACAGCGTGGTCTTGCCGGCGCCGTTCGGGCCGATGATGCCGACGATCGCGCCCGCGGGGATCGAGAAGCTGACGTCGTCGAGCAGCAGCTTGTCGCCGAAGGCCTTGCTGAGGCCCTTGGCCTCGACCACGAGCGTCCCGAGGCGCGGGCCCGGCGGGATGAAGATCTCGACCTCGGCCGCCTTCTCCTTCTGGTTCTGGCTGACGAGCTGCTCGTAGCGCTCGACGCGCGACTTGCTCTTGGCCATGCGGCCCTGCGGGCTCTTGTTGATCCACTCGAGCTCGCGCGCGAGCGCCTTCTGCCGGTTCGAGGCCTGCTTCTCCTCTACCTCCAGGCGCGCCTTCTTCTGCTGCAGCCAGCCGGTGTAGTTGCCCTTGTACGGAATGCCCTCGCCGCGGTCGAGCTCGAGGATCCAGCCCGCCACGTTGTCGAGGAAGTAGCGGTCGTGGGTGACCGCGATGATCGTCCCCTCGAAGCGCTGCAGGTGCTGCTCGAGCCACGCGACGCTCTCGGCGTCGAGGTGGTTGGTCGGCTCGTCGAGGAGCAGGACGTCGGGCTTCGTGAGGAGGAGCCTGCACAGCGCCACGC
>JBILFU010000113.1:0-6284 GCA_044351405.1 Phycisphaerales bacterium | reverse complement strand
CCGCGGCCTGCCACGCGTCGCGGCGCACCAGGAGGAACTGCCCGCAGCCGGCGCTCGTCGCCGGGTCGTTGGTCGTGCGCATGCGGGGCATCGGGAGCCAGCTGAAGAGCATCCAGTGGATGAGCGGTACCACCAGGCGCTCGAGCGGCGAACCGGTCTCCTCGCGGGGGATGGTCGAGAGGAGCGCGGCGTCGAGGCGCCCGGCCTCCGCCAGCGCCCGCGCCAGGCAGTCCGGCGCGAGCCGCACGTCCGCGTCGGTGAAGAGAAGCCACGTGCCGCGGGCCGCGCGCCCCATGCGCTCGCATCCCCACTGCTTGCCGTTCCATCCCTCCGGCAGCGGTTCCGTGGCCACCGCACGCACGCGCGGGTCCTCCGCCTGCAGCGCGGCCAGGATGCTCGGCGTGGCGTCCGTGCTCTGGTCGTCGTAGACGAGCACCTCGACGGAGGCTGCCTCGCTTGCGAGCGCGCCGCGGACGATCGCCTCCAGGTTCCGCTCCTCGTTGCGCGCCGGGATGCACACGGAGACGGCGGGCGCCGCGGCGGCGCCGGGCGCGGGGCGCGGGGCCTGCGCGGCGCGCGGGAGCGGCGCGGCGCGGCGGTAGATCCGCAGGTTGATCACCGTCATCGTGAGGGCGACCGAGCTCGCGAACGCCCCGAACGCAGGCGACCACTCCCACAGGAACGAGGCGACGCCCGCGGGACTCACGCGCGCGTCCCCGGTGCGCGATGCGCGGTGTCGATCCCCGGGTTGCGGCCGGTGACGCGGAGCCACAGGTCGTAGACCGGGTGCGTGCGCGCGCCGGAGCCGCCCTGCAGCACCGCGAACCCCGCCGGGTCCCGCGACTGCACGGCCTGCGCGAGCGCGGCGGCGTTCGCATTCATGGCGTCCTCGATCGCGCGCTCCCACGCGCGCACCTCGCCGCGCTCCGCGGGCGGTGCGACGGTCGCGGCGCGCAGGAAGACCTCGGGCCGGCGGTCGTTCCAGAAGGCGTACTCGACGGTGAGCGACATGGCGTGCGCCGCAGGCACGCGCGCGAGCACCATGGCCGCGCCCGGCCGGATGCGCACCGGAAGGCGCGGATCGACGAACTGCCCCTGCGGCGTCAGCATCAGCACCGTGCGCGGATCCTGCGCGAACCGCTCCTCGACGTGCCGCACGAAGGGGCGCAGGCCGGCCGCGTCGTCCGGGTCCACGCCGAAGACGCCGAGACGGCGGAAGAAGGAGAACTTCGCCAGCTGCGTGCGGTCCATCGGGCAGAGCGCCCGGCGGTCGCCGAACCAGCGGTCGTGCAGCAGGAATCCGACGAGCGGGTCCCACCAGGACTGGTGGTTGCAGGCGACCACCACCGGCCCCGCGTGCGACGCGGCCTGCGCGAACGCCTCCGCGGTGCCCGGGGCGATGCGCACGGCGTGGAACGCCTTGCGGAACATGCCCGGCATGCGCGACGCGAAGAGCCGCCGCAGGAGCGCGCTGTGCTCGTCGGGGACGACCTCCGTCACGCGTGCTGCAGCGCCGGCGCCGCCGGCTTGCCCCCGAGCGGGTGACCCTTGAGGAGCCGCGAGCCCGTGTCGCGGCCGAAGCCCGCGGGCGCCTTCCCGGTCGGCGGAATGCCGAGGTCCTCGCAGACCGCGTCGGCCGCGGTGACGCCGCTCATGAGCACCATGGGAACGCCCGGGCCCGGGTTGGCGCTGCCGCCGGCGAGGTAGAGGTTGCGGTAGACGCGGCTTCGGTTGCGCGGCTTGAAGCCGCCCTTCAGCCTGCCGTGGCTCGCGAGGCCGTAGATCGCCCCGCCCTCGGCGTTGTACCACTTCTCGATGCCCTGGGGCGTGAGGTGGCGCTCGACCACGACGTGCCGCTCGATGTCCTCCATGCCCATGCGCTTCAGCTTGTCCATCACCACGGGCCGGTACTGCTCCATGAGCCCGCCCGGTCCCTCCCAGCGCTGGCCGGGCCGCAGGTAGGGCGTGTGGATGAGCGCGTAGAGCGCCTCGCAGCCGGCGGGCGCCTGCGTGGGGTCGGTGCGGCTCGGCACGCAGAGGTAGACGGTCGGATCGCGCGCGGGGATGCCCTGGCGGTAGATGTCGTCGAACTCGTGCTCGCTGTCGCCGGAGAACAGGAAGTCGTGGTGCAGCAGGTGGTCGTACTGGCGGTCGAGGCCCAGGTAGAGGACCACGCCGCTGCACGCCGGGACGTAGTCGCCGCCGATGCGCCGCTGCTCGGCCATGCCGCGGTTCGAGCCGTCGAGGTCGCGGTAGGTGCGCTGCACGTCGCAGTTGCTGACGACCACGTCCGCGAAGAGCGTGCGGCCGTCCTCGAGCTCCACCCCGCGCACGCTGCGCTCGTCGGTGATGAGGCGGCGGACGCCGGTGCCGGTGACGATCGTCGCCTGCTCCTCGCGCAGGATGCGCTCGAGCGCCTGCGCGACCTTCCGCGTGCCGCCCATGGCGTACCAGCAGCCGTCGTCCACCTGCGCCGCCGCGATCAGCGTGAGGATCGCGGGCGAGAGGAACGGGCTCGAGCCGACGTACTGCAGGAAGTGCTCCGAGAGCTGCCTGAGGTGAGGCTCGTGGATGTGCTTGTCGATCGTGCCGCCGACGGTCGAGTGCATGCGCATCGCGAGCACGTCCTTCAGGAGGCCCGGCTCGCTCGTGGGCGGCGTCCGCATCAGGTCCATCACGCCGCCGAGGTCCTTGAAGAAGAACACCTTCCCGCTCAGGCGGAACATGCGGCGGCTGTACTCGACGAAGCTCCTCCAGCCGGCGCCCGCGCCGGAGCCCGGGAACTGCCGGTCCATCGCCGCGGCCATCTCCTCGGGCTTCTCCAGCAGGTCGATGACCGTGCCGTCCTCGTACATGCAGCGCCACTGCGGGTCGAGGCGCACGAAGTCGATGTAGTCGGCGACGTCACGGCCGGTGCGCTGGATGATGCCGCGCGCCACGTTCGGCATGGTGAGGATGGTCGGGCCCATGTCGAAGGAGAAGCCCTTCTCGCTGAGCACGTTCATCTTGCCGCCGAGGTGGTGGTTGCGCTCGACCAGCGTGACCTTGACGCCGCGGCCGGCGAGTTCGGTGGCGGCGGCGAGGCCCGCGAGGCCTCCTCCGATGACGATGGCGGTGCGGTGGCTGGTGCTCATGGTGCGTTCCTTGCGACGGGCGCGGCGGAGGGCGGCGCGTGGGCGGGATCGGCGCGGGACGTGCGGGCCTCGGCGCCGTCGCGGCCGCCGAACCCCAGGCGACGGAGCCAGCGCTTGCCGCGGGCGTCCGGCTCCTCGAGCGGCGCGCGCAGGCGGCGGGAGGTGGCGGAGCACGCGACCTCGCGCGAGAGCGCGCGCAGGCCGGCCTCGCCGCGGCTCGCGCCCCAGCCGCTCGGGCCGCGGCCCTCGATCGAGGTACCGGGGTGGCCGGTGGGGAGGATGGCGTCGTTCACGGTGACCACGTTCGAGCCGAGCGCGGCGAGGAACGCGGCGTCGGCCAGGATGCGGTCGGGGTCGCCGCCGAAGACGGCGGTGGCGAGGTGCTGGCCGACGGCGCGGTGCGCGGCGAGCGCGTCGTCGATCCCGTCCGTGGGCACGACCGCGAGGACGGGGCCGAAGTGGTCGCCCGCGAAGAGCTCCGCGGAGCGCGGGCAGGACTCGATCGCGAGCGGACGCATCGTGCCGTGGTCGGCGGGCTCGAGCGTGCCGCCGAGGCTGCGGCCGCCGGCGGCGACGGCATCGCGCGCGAGGGCCGCGCAGCGGTCGGCCATCGCGGCGTCGGCCAGGCGCACCGGGCGCGCGGCGGCGGCGAGCGGGCGCATCGCGTCGAGGAACCGCGCGTAGACGGCGCGGTCCACCAGCGCGCGGCGCGGCGCCATGCAGGTCTGGCCGGCGTTCATGGTGGCCGCGTGCCAGATGCTGCGGGCGGCGAGGGCCGGATCGGCGTCGGCCAGCACGATCGCGCTGTCGCGGCCGGAGAGCTCGAGGGTGGTGGGCGTCAGGGTGCGCGCGCAGGCGGCGGCGATCTCCCGCCCGACGGCGGTCGAGCCGGTGAAGACGACGTGGTCGAAGCGCTCGCGCTCGAGGACCTCGCGCCCGGCCTCGCGCGTGGCGTCGGTGGCCTGGACCAGGTCCTGCGGCAGGCCCGCGTCCTGGAGCGCGGCGCGCGCGAGCTCGACGAGCATGCGCTGCGACCGCGGCGCGCGCTCGCTCGGCTTGACGAGCGTGCGGTTGCCGGCCATCACGCTCTGGACGAGCTGGATGCCGAGGAGCTGGAGCGGGTAGTTCCAGGTGGCGATCACGAGCACCCGTCCGAGCGGCAGGCGCTGCGACCAGTGGCGCTGGCCGAGGAGCCACCACGGGCCGCCGCCGACCTTGCGCGGTCCGAGGATCCGCGCGGCGTGGTCGCGGTGCCAGCGGATGCTCGCGACGAGCGGCAGGATGTCCTGCGTGACCGTCTCCCACTCGGGCTTTGCGATGTCGGTGCGCACGGCGGCGACCAGGTCGTGCTCGCGCCCGACGATCCGGCGCTCGAACGCCGCCGCCCAGGCCGCACGGGCCGAGAGCGGCACGAGGGGCGGGCAGGTCGCATGGTGGCTGGCGATCGGGCGGTCCATGCGTGAGGTCGGTCGAAATTCGCGACCCCGAGATCCGCGGATTCGTCCGCGCCGGGGGGCCACTGCCGATATCTTCCCGAATCTGGGCCACTCGTGCGGCCGAAATCCCGGAGTCCATGGTGACCCAGCGACAGACCACCGCCGTCATGCCTGCCCAATGGCCCCCCGAAACCCGCGGAAACGCGGGGGTTCCCGCTGCGGTCGCGCCCGCCGGAGGGCGAACGAAATCCGTGGCGGTGGTCGGCGCCGGGCCCGGCGGGCTGGCCTCGGCCATGCTCCTCGCGGCCTCCGGCTTCCGGGTGACGGTCTACGAGGCGCACGGGACGGTGGGCGGGCGGACGCGCCGGCTCGAGGTCGGCGACTACCGCTTCGACTGCGGCCCGACCTTCTTCATGATGCCCTACGTGCTCGAGGAGATCTTCGCCGCGACCGGACGGAAGCTCTCCGACTACGCGCAGCTGAAGCGGCTCGACCCGATGTACCGGCTGCTCATCGGGCAGCCGCAGGGCGACCCGCTGGTGATCGACACGACGCAGGACATCGCGCGCATGGCGCGCCAGCTGTCGGCGATCGAGCCGAACGACGGGCCGGCGTTCGAGCGCTTCATCCGCGACAACCGCCGGAAGCTCGAGGCGATGACGCCCGTGCTCCGGAACCCGATCCGTGGGATCGGCGACCTGATGAACGCGGACGGCCTGCGCGCGGGGCTCTCGCTGCGGCCGTGGCAGTCGCTCTACGACCACCTCAAGGGCTACTTCCGCCACGAGGGCGTGCGGCTGGCGATGAGCTTCCAGAGCAAGTACCTGGGCATGAGCCCGTTCGAGTGCCCGGAGCTCTTCTCCATCCTGCCGTTCATCGAGTACGAGTACGGCATCTGGCACCCGATCGGCGGATGCAACGCGCTGGTGCGCGCCATGGCCGACGCGGTGGTCGAGATGGGCGGCGAGATCCGCTGCGGCGTGCCGGTGGAGTCGATCGCGTTCGACGGCCGCACGGCGTGCGGCGTGATGGCTGCGGGCGCCCTGCACCGTCACGACCACGTGGTGGTGAACGCGGACGCGGCGTGGGCGCTCAAGAACCTGGTGCCCGACTCGATGCGGCCGCGCGCGCTCAAGGACGCGTCGCTCGACGCCAAGCGCTACAGCTGCAGCACGTTCATGATGTACCTCGGGCTCGAGGGCGAGGTGGACCTGCCGCACCATACGATCTACACGTCGCGCAGCTACGTCGAGAACCTGAGGGACATCGCCGAGCGCGGGACGCTGTCGACCGACCCGTCGACCTACGTGTGCAACCCGTCCCGGATCGACCCGACGCTCGCGCCGTCCGGGCACTCGGCGCTCTACGTCCTGGTGCCGACGCCGAACGACAAGGCGGGCGACTGCAAGGTGGACTGGCACTGGGCGCGCGGCGAGCTGCGCGAGCGCACGATGTGCCAGCTCGAGGGCGTGTTCGGCATCGCGGACGTCCGCAGGCGCGTGCGGGCGGAGAGGCTCGTGACGCCCGCCGACTGGAAGTCGGAGCGCATCGCGCACGGCGCGACCTTCAACATGGCGCACAACATCGGCCAGATGCTGCACCGGCGCCCGCACCATCGGCTGCAGGGGTTCGACAACCTGTGGATGGTGGGCGGCGGGACGCACCCGGGGAGCGGGCTGCCGGTGATCTTCCTCTCGAGCGAGATCACCGCGCG
>JBILFU010000112.1:0-6361 GCA_044351405.1 Phycisphaerales bacterium | reverse complement strand
CCGTGCACGTAGAGGTAGAGCTGCCGGGACCCGCTGCGCTCCAGCGCGGCGTCCACGGCCGCGAGGAAGCGGTCCGCCGACGGCTTGCGCGACGCCGGGTCCGGGTCGAGCGAGGCGGGGCCGGGCCAGACCGCGCCGAACGCCTCGACGTCGCGGAGCGCGACGGGCGGGTTCGAGGCCCGGTCGTCCTCGCGGGAGAGCTCGACCAGCCTGTCCCACGAGAGGTCCCCGTCGCCGATGCGCACGGCCATGGTGCCGAGCCCAAGCTCCTGGGAGCGCTCGGTCCCGAACCGCTCCCCGGCGGGGGCGGAGGGGTGCAGCTTGCGGTTGGTGGCCACGAGCACCTGCACCTCGGGCCCGCGCTCGGACGGTGCGGTCGCCGCGAAGGGATCCGCGCCCGCACGGTCGAAGCCCACCGGCGTGGGCATCAGGACGTTGCCGCAGCCTGCCCCCGCGGCGGCGAGGGCAATGGCGATCGCGGCGACCGGGCGGGGCATGCGGCTCAGCCCAGCGTCCGCACCAGCTCGTCGACTTCCTTGCGCTTGGCGCGCACGTCGCGGAACGAGATGTTCTTGCGCACGATGGCGCTGCAGATGTCGGCCGCCTCCTTGGCGTGGGCGGGCGACCTCTCCGCCCGGGCAAGCTCGATCAGCGAGAGCATCAGGTCGTAGCGGATGTCGAGCTCGCGCTCGGCCTGCGTGCTGTCGAGCGCGGCGATCGCCTCCTTGAACTCGCCGACGGCCTCCGCGTGCCAGCCCTCCTTGGCGAAGCACCGCCCCAGCATCCACGCGCTGTTCACGCGCAGCTTGGGGTCGTCCTTCGCGGCCTGGAACGCGGCCATCGCGTCCTCGTAGCGGCCGAGCTCGAACTCGATGCGGCCGAGGTCGGACTTCATCTCGCGGTTGGTCGGGTACCTCTGCACGCGCTCGCGGTACACGTCGCCCTCGAGCTCGAGGAGCCGGGTGCGCGCGGCCTCGTGCGCCATCTGCAGCTGCGCGTTGTCGGGGGCCTGCTCCAGCTGCTCGCGCGCCTGGCGCTCCGCGCGGCGCAGCGCGGCGATCCGGAGGTCGTCCGCGTTCATCTTGAAGCGGTACTCCTTGATGCGCTCGAAGCCGCCCATGAACACGGCGATGGCCTTCGCCTCGTCGTCGCCCTGGCCGCGCTTGCGGAGCAGCGAGCCGTAGCGGTTGACCGCCTCGGGCGACATCGGGTTCTCCTCGTGGTCGCGGCGCGCCTTGTCGAGGGCCACCTCCTCGGAGCCGCCCGCGCCGGAGATGCTGTTGGCGGCCTCGAGCTGCCGCTGCTTCTCGGCGTCGCGGATCTGGTTGCGGAACGCGCCCTCCTGGCCGAAGTTCTCCTGGTAGCCGCCCTGCTGGATGGCGCGCTGGGCGGTGAGCTGCCGGAGCCGCTGCTCGAGGGCGCCGTCGGACGGATCCAGGCGCTGCGCCTCCTCGCCGGCGGCGAACGCCTCGTTCCAGGCCTCGACCCCCGAGAAGAGCTCGACCGACTGCACCCACACCTTCTTCTGCGGCTTCTGCCGCATGACCGCGCGGACCAGGTTGAGGATCTTGGGCGCGATCCACTGCCCGAAGGAGGTCTGGCCCGCCTTGCCGGCCGCGTCGAGCATCCGGAGCGCCGCGGAGGCGTTGTTGAGGTCGCGCATCCAGACGTACTCGGCCACGGCCATGCGGTCGACCGGTCCGGGTCCCTCGATCTCCTTGGTGTCCTTGCTGCCCGCCGGGGTCGCCTGGTCGGCGTGCTTCACCGCCAGCTCGTACATCGACTGGTGGGCGACCATGTTGCCCGGGTCGAGCCGGATGCCGTTGGCCCACAGCTTGAGCGCGTAGTCGAACTGCCCCGACGCGCCGACCGTGCGCGCGTGCTCGAAGAACTTGCGCGCCTTGTCGGGCTGCGGCTGGAATGCCTTCTCGGGTTCCGCGGAATCGCCCTTGCGCCAACCGAAGATCACCGTGGTGTCTCCTCCATGCTGAGACGGGTAGCGTAGCATCGTTCCCCATGGAGCGCGGTTCCTCGGACCCTGCAGGCCCGGCGGGCGCCGGACCCCGGCGGGTGGTCCACTACCCCGATCCCGTGCTGCGCCGCAAGGCCGCGCCGGTGGCGGCGGTGGACGACCGCGTCCGTGCCCTGGTGGCCGACATGTTCCGCGTGATGGACGAGGAGGAGGGCGCCGGCCTGGCCGCGCCGCAGGTCGGCGAGTCGCTGCGGATCTTCGTGACCGGTTCGCACGAGCGCGGAGTCGAGCGGCGGGCGTACGTCAACCCGGTGCTGGTGGAGGTGGGCGGGGAGTTCGAGTCGATGGAGGAGGGGTGCCTGAGCCTGCCGGACATCCGCGGCTCGGTGCGCCGGCCGACCCAGGTGACCATCCGGGCGCTGGACGAGCGCGGCCGCGAGTTCACGGAGACCGCGTCGGACTTCCGCGCGCGCGTCTGGCAGCACGAGTTCGACCACCTCGAGGGCATCCTCATCGTCGACAAGATGAGCCCCATCGACCGGCTGCGCGTGCGGCGCGCGCTCCGCGACCTGAAGGACGCCGCGGACGGGCCGGGGTGATGCCCCCGGTTCCCGCCGACGGCACGACCGGCGCCCGTCCGCTGCCGGAGGTCGTGTTCCTGGGTTCCGGCGCCTTCGGGCTTCCCGTGCTGCGCATGCTCGCCGACGCCGGCCGCGTCGCCGCCGTGGTCAGCCAGCCCGACCGCGAGGCGGGCCGCGGCAAGAGGCCGACGCCGACCCCGGTCAGCGAGTTCGCGCTCGCGCGCGGCCTGCCGCTCCTGCGGCCGTCCGACTGCAACGCTCCCGCGGAGCTCGACGCGATCCGCGCCGCCGCCGCGGGCGCCGCCGCGCGCGCGGCCGCCGGCGGGCGCCCGCAGCCGGGGCCCGCCCTCGTGGTGATCGCGTTCGGGCAGAAGCTGTCGCCCGCGCTCCTCTCGGGGGTCTTCGCCGTCAACCTGCACGGGTCGCTGCTTCCGCGCTGGCGCGGCGCGGCGCCGGTGCAGCGGGCGCTCATGGAGGGCGACGCGGTCGCCGGCGTGACCGTCATCGGGCTGGCGGACCGGATGGACGCGGGCGCGGTGTACGGGACGGGATCGCTCGCGGTCGGCCCCCGCCAGACCGCCGGGGAGCTGCACGATGCGCTCGCGGAACTCGGACCGGAGCTCGTCGGCGGCGTGCTGCGAGCCTGGACGTCGGGGACGGCGGCCAGCCGCGCGCAGGACGAGGCGCTCGCCACGCGCGCCCGCAAGCTCTCCCGCCTCGACGCGTGGGTGGACCTCTCGATGCCGGCGGGCCGCGTGCGCGCCCGCATCAACGGGCTGAACCCCTGGCCGGGATGCTCGATCTCCGTCGACGGCGCGCCGCTCGTCGTGCGCCGTTGCGAGGAGGCCCCTGAGGCCGTCTCCCGCCCGGGCGCCCCGGCGCCGGGCACGCTCAGCGCCGACGGGACGCTCGCGTGCGGCTCCGGGGCGGTGCGCCTCCTCGAGGTGCAGGCGCCCGGCGCGCGCGCCATGCCCTTCGCGGACTGGGCGCGCGGGCGCCGGTTCGCGGGGGGCACGGCGACCAGCGAGCCGCCGCAGGCCTGAACGCCATGCAGCCGCTCTCCGCCGACGACCTCGACTACCCGTTCGACGAGCGCCACGTGGCCACGGAGCCCGCCCAGCCGCGCGACGCGGCGCGCCTGATGGTCGTGGACCGCGCCCGCGGCACGGTCGAGCACGCGCGGGTGCGCGACCTGCCGCGGTGGCTCGGTGCGGGCGACGCGATGGTGGTGAACCGATCCTCGGTGCTGCGCGCGCGGCTCCGCACGGCGGACACCGAGGGCCTTCTCCTCGAGCCGTGCCCCGACGGCTCGTGGCGGATGATGCTCCGGCGCGCCAGGCGGTTCCGTGCCGGAGACCTGCTGCCGCTCGTCGGCCCGCACGGCGGCTCCTGCGGCGACGCGATCGAGCTGCTGGCGCGCGACGCGGAGGCGTGGCGCGTGCGGATCGTGCCGGCGCGGCCGGGCGAGCCGGTCGACGCGGCGATCGAGCGCTCCGGCTGGACGCCGCTCCCGCCCTACATCCTGAAGGCGCGCGAGGCGCGGCACGAGCGGGGCGACGACGACCGCGACCGCGCCGAGTACCAGACCGTCTACGCCGACGATGCCGCGCGCGGGTCGGTGGCGGCGCCGACGGCGGGCCTCCACTTCACCGACGGCCTGCTCGCGGAGCTCTCGGCCCGCGGCGTGCGCCGGGCGGAGGTGACGCTCCACGTCGGCGCGGGCACGTTCCGCCCGGTCGACGCGCCCGACCTCGCGTCGCACCCGATGCACTCGGAGCGCATGCACGTGCCCGCCGCGACCGCCGCGCTCCTCGCGGAGCGGCCGCGGCCGCGGATCGTCGCGGTCGGCACGACCACGGTGCGCGCGCTCGAGTCGCTGCCGGAGCCGGTCCCGGCCGCGGGGTGGGGCGGCAGCACGTCGATCCTGATCGCGCCCGGGCACCGCTTCCGGCACGTGGACGCGATGCTCACCAACTTCCACCTGCCGCGGAGCACGCTTCTCGCCCTGGTGGGGGCGTTCGCCGGGCTGGGGCGGCTGAAGGAGCTCTACGCGCTCGCGCAGCGCGAGGGCTACCGCTTCTACAGCTTCGGCGACGCGATGCTCGTCCTCTGACGCGGGTCCGCCCGGCGCGCGCCCGGCGCTCCGCGGTCACTGCACCGCGTACTCCAGGCTCACCACGACGCGCATCGTCTTGTCGATGGTGGACGTGTCGTACTGGCCCCACTCGCCGCCGTCGATCGCGCCGCGCGCCAGCACCTGCACCGTGCCCTGGCTCGCGCTGCCCAGCCTGCCGACCGCGGAGCCGCTGCTTCCGGCGAGCGTCCGGGCGCGCTCCATGGCGTTGCGCGTGGCCTCCTCGAGCAGCCGCATCTTGTGCTCCTCGATCGACGAGACGGTGTAGACGGGCTGCTCGCTCGCCAGCGACACGCCGTCGCGGATCAGGTCCGTGATCCCCCGCGCCGCGGCCTCCACCGCGTCCACCCGGCCGCTGCGCACGGTGAGCCGCTGCGAGAGCTCGTAGCGCTCCACGTCGGTGGTCTCGTTGCCCTTCTCGTTGCGCCGCATCACCGGGTTGGTGCGGACCGCGGACACGGTGCACTCCGCCTCCCCGAAGCCGCGGCCGCGCACGGCGCGCTCGGTGCGCTCCATCGACTCCCGCAGCCGCAGGTAGGCCTCCTCGCGCGTGGACCCCGCCGCCGAGACGCAGACCTCCCAGCTCGCGAGGTCGCTGCGAACGTCGACCGAGGCGGACCCCTTCACGCTGATCGTGCTCTGGCTGCGCATCGCCACCATCGCCCGGGCGAGCGACTGCGCCGCGAACGCCGCGCCGAGCGCGATCGCGACCCCCAGCACGAACATCCCGAACCCGTTCGAGGCGACGAGGCCCGCCGCCGACCGCCATCCCGTGCGTGCTTCCGGTGCCATCCTGGCAACCCTCCCTTGGTGCTGCGCCGGGGGGAGCGGGGCTCCGGCCCTTCGCCCTCCGGCCCGTGCGGACTCCGCCGCGGCAACCGTCATCGGCGCGCCGCGGCCGAGCGCTGCACACGCCGTTACGATTTCCGCATGGACGCCAAGACGGTGGCGCGCGACGCGCGCAAGCTCGCGGAGTGGCTCGCCGAGCGCTCGATCGCCGGCATCTCGCCGCTCGAGGGCGCGGACCGGCTGGCGGAGCGTTACCGGATCGACGCCTCCTACCGCAGCACGGACGCCCGCGTCGACGCCCTCATCCGCTGGGAGACCACCAAGAACTTCACCGCCGGGTTCGTCACGGGGCTCGGCGGCGTGCTGACGCTCCCGATCTCGATCCCGGGCTCGGTGGCGGCGTCCTGGCTCATCCAGGCCCGGATGGCGGCCGCGATCGCGGCGCTCTACGGCCACGACCCGCGGTCCGACCGCGTGCGGACGGTGGTCCTCCTGGCGCTGGTGGGCGACGCCTCCGCGTCCAAGCTCCTGAAGGGTGCCGGCATCGCGCTCGGCCGGCAGGCGGCCATCCGTGCCCTGGAGCGCGTCGGCGGGAGGACCCTGACGGGGATCAACCGCGAGGTCGGCGCCCGGCTGATCGCCACGGGAGGGCCGAAGGGCGCGTCCAGGCTCGTCCCGATCGCCGGCGGCCTCGTGGGCGGGGCGTTCGACGCGGTCAGCTGCCAGGTGGTCGGGCGAACCGCCAAGCGGATGTTCCGGACGGGCGATGATCCGTCGGGCAGGTAGGCCGATAGAGTGCACCGGGCGGCGGGTCGCCGCCCGGCCGAAGGCAAAGGAGTGCCCATGAAGCTCGATGCGCTGTGTTCCTCGCTCGTCCCGGCTGCG
>JBILFU010000111.1:0-6397 GCA_044351405.1 Phycisphaerales bacterium | reverse complement strand
CCTCCGTCCACCGGGTCCTGCGTGAAGGCGCGTGCCCCCTCGTCCCAGTCGCCGAACTCGAGGTCCCCGCCGCCGCCGGGGCCGTCCCCGACCACCAGCATGAACGGCCCCGACGGGCCCAGGTTCGCCCCGGCCGCGGCCTGGGCATCGGTGGTCGCCACCTGGTTGCCGTCCGCGTAGCGCGCGGCCGCCGCAAGGGCCACGGCGTCGGCCGTCGCCCGCGCGCGGGTCGCGTAGCGGTGGAGCCGCGTGTATTCGATCACGAACCACGAGAACAGCAGGATTACCGGAAGGGCAAGCAGCAGCAGGATGGATGACATCCCTCGCGTCTGGCGGGTCCGGCGACTGGAGGTCGATGATCCCATGTCGGTGCTAAGTGCCGAGAATCCGCCGATCGCGGAAGCGACCTCTACTTTACTGTTGGTTGCCCGCAAGGCATACTTACCCGGTCCGGAAATCGGCATGCTCGTCGACATTTCGTCCATCTTCCTCGCTTCCGCCGCCGCAGGCCGGCCCGCGCTCCTCGAGGGCGAGGTTCCGACCTGGAAGTGGCTGGTGGTGGTGGCCTGCACGCTGGTCGCCTGCGTGACGGACCTGCGGGCGATGCGGATCCCCAACTGGCTGACCCTGCCCATGCTTGCGGCCGGGCTGACGGTGGCGGCGGTCGCCGACGGCGGGCACGGGTTCCTGCTGGCGCTCGCCGCTGCCGCGATCGCGGGAGCCGTCTTCGTCTTCGGGTACATGGCGTTCGGCGGCGGTGCGGGCGACGCCAAGCTGATGATGGCGTGCGGCGCGTGGCTCGGCGTCGAGACCTCGATCCTGCTCATGCTCACCGTCACCGTCGCGGGGTTCCTGCAGGCGCTCATCGTCGCCGCCACGCGCGGCGGGGTCGCATCGGTCCCTTTCATCGTGTTCGACGGCTGGTACAAGGTGTTCGCGACCGCCAAGGGGATGCTCCGCGGCCGGGCCCCGGCCTACAAGCGCCAGGAGGCCGCCGTGGACCCCGAGGAGGCCCGCAAGCACGGTTGGTTCCCCTACGCACCCGCGATCTTCCTGGGGACGGTGTCGGCGTGGTGGATCCTGGTCCGATTCGGAGGCAAGGCATGAACCTGCGCAGGTTTGCACGCAGCGTCCGGGGAGCCGAGACCATCGAGGTGGCCATCGCGCTGCCGCTGGCCCTGATCGTCATCTTCTCCGGGCTCGAGTACGGCTGGCTGATGCTCCGGGTGGTGCAGGTGGACGGCGCCGCGCGCCTGGGCGCGCGCCAGGCCGCGCTGAGCGGCGCCTCCTCGGAGGAGGTTGAGGCGCGGGTGAACCAGACCCTCCAGCAGTCGGGCATCCGCAACGCCACCGTCACCGTGACGCCCGCCGACCTGGCGTCCGCCGAGCCTGGGACCGAGGTCCGCGTGGAGGTCGAGGTTGGCTACGCGGACGTGCGGCTCCTCGGACTCGCTGCGCTCATGCCGCTGCCGGACAACGTCTCCGGTCGAGCCTCGATGGTCCGGGAGCCGGGATCGTGAACTGACGGGGACCGAAGGGAACAAGGAAAGACAATGGACAAGAGACGGATCATCATGTTCGGCCTCGTGCTTGCGGTGGCGGTTTGGATGCTCGCCGACCTCCTGCTTCCCAGGCTCGGGCTCGTGGGCGGCCCCAACCCCGCCGGCCCGCTCTACGGCATCGCCGCGCGCGACATGTCCGCGGGCTACCGCATCAAGAGCGAGGACGTCGAGCCGCTTCCCGAGTCGAAGCAGCCGAAGGCGGGCCCCGACGGCCAGCCGGCCCCGCGCGACGAGCCCGCGGCGGTGGGCCGCGTGCTCTCCCGGTCGGTCGCCAGGGGCGAGGAGATCCGGCAGGGTGACCTTGTGCCGCGCGCCACCGGCGAGCGGATCGCAAAGCAGCTGCCTCCCGGCTACCGCGCCATCACCGTGACGCTGCGCGAGAACGTGCCCACGGTGGCCCTCTACCCGGGGGCCACGGTCGACGTCCTGTCCACCATCGAGACCGGTGCCGCGCCCGGAATGCCCCGGGACTCGGTGACCCGCTTGCTGGTGCAGCGTGCCAAGGTGCTCGCCGTGAACGACGACACCGGCAGTGCGCGCCAGGGCACCGTCGAAGGGGCGCGCCCCGGCGCGCGCCGTCCGTCCGTGACGCTTGCGGTGACGCCGGAGCAGGCGGCGCAGATCGAGTTCGCGTCCGCCAAGGGTTCCATCGGCGTGGTGCTGCGCGCCGAGAGCGACGAGTCGATCTCGGCCGAGGAGCTCGTCGTCAACCGCCCGCAGCCGGCGGAGCCGCCGGCGCCCGCGGCAGGCGCCCCTGCGCAATCGGTCGCTGCGGCGCCGGCGCCGGCGCCGGCGCCCGAGCCCGCGCCTGCACCCGTCGGTCCGCCGCCACTCGACACCGAGGCGCTCAAGGCGGGCCTCTCCGACCTGCTCGCCGCCTCCATCGACGTGCAGGAGATCGGCGGCGTCGTCGCGGTCAAGGGACGCCTTCCCAACGTCGCCGCGGGCGAGCGGCTCAAGGCGTTCATGGACGCCACCGAACTCAAGTGGGTCGACCTCACCAAGGTGGCCGGCCTGCAGCAGGTGCAGCTGCGCGTCCGGATCGCCGAGGCGAGCCGCGTGGCACTGCGTCAGCTGTCGGTGACGGCCGTCGCGGGCGGCAACACCGTGTTCGGCGGCGTGCAGGCGCCGACCTCCAACGGAACCCCGTTCCAGCAGGTGTCGATCGCCCCGCGCCTGGGCGCGCCCGTCAACAACGCCGACTTCACTTTCCGCAACACCCCCGTCAGCACCGCGACCACCCTTTTCGGCGGCGTCACCGGTGCCGACCTGGCGATCTACCTGCAGGCGCTCACGGAGAACCGCTACATCCGGCTGCTCGCGGAGCCGAACCTGGTGGCCGTCAGCGGCGAGACCGCGACGTTCCTGGTGGGCGGCGAGTTCCCGATCCCCATCGTGCAGGGCTCCGTGGTGGGCGGCGGCAGCACCGTCACCATCGAGTACAAGGAGTTCGGCATCCGCCTGAACTTCCGTCCCGAGGTGCTCGGCGAGGGCAAGCTGCGGCTGGAGGTGGCGCCGGAGGTCAGCGAGCTCAGCGAGATCGGTGCCCTGAACCAGAACGGGTTCACCGTGCCCAGCCTGGTCACGCGGCGCTCCAAGTCCACGGTCGAGCTCGGCAACGGGCAGTCCTTCGCCATGGCGGGCCTGCTGCGCACGCTGGAGCAGGCGACGGTGGCCAAGGTGCCGGTGCTCGGCGAGGTGCCGGTGCTCGGCACGCTGTTCCGAAGCGTCCGCTACGAGCAGCAGGAGACCGAGCTCGTGGTGATCGTGACGGCCGAGGTCGTCGAGCCGCTCGACGACGGCATGAGCCGCCCCGCGCCCGGCGACCTGCACACGCCCCCCACCGACTGGGAGCTCTTCATGGACGGGCAGACCGACGGCGCGGTCGCCATCGGCAACCCGCTGGCGCGGCTGAAGTCGCTGGGCCTCGAGGGCATCAAGGGCCCGGGCGCGTGGCGCCGGCCGGACCAGGCCAGGGTGCTCGCCGCGGACCCGCTGCCCGCGTCCGGCGCCGAGCCCGCGTCGACCGAGGCACAGCCCGCTGCGGACGCAGGGACGGGTTCCACGTGACCGCCCCGGCGCACGTGCAGGTGCGCGAACCCTCCGCGGGCGACGCGCTCCGCCGGCGGCTGCACGAGCGGCTGCTGGAGACGTTCGACTTCTCCGAGGCGGCGCGGCTGTCCCCGGAGCAGCTCCTGGCGCGGGCGGACTCCTTCGTGCGCGGGCTCCTCGACGCCGAGCCCGCTGCCGGTGCCGATGCCGAGGCCGTCGTCCGCGGCGTGCTCGACGACGTCTTCCGCCTGGGGCCGCTCGAGCCGCTCTTCGCGCTGCCCGACGTCACCGACATCCTGGTGGTGGCCCCCGACCGCGTATTCATCGAGCGCCACGGCCGGCTCGAGCGCTCGGACGTGCGCTTCCGCGACGGCGACCACCTGATGCAGGTCATCCAGCGGATCGTGCGCCGCGCGGGCCGCCGGATCGACGAGCGGTCGCCCATGGTCGACGCCCGCCTTGCCGACGGCTCGCGCGTGAACGCGATCATCCCGCCGCTGGCCGTGGACGGACCGCAGCTGAGCATCCGCCGCTTCCCGGCGAGCCCGCTCACCGCGGACCGGCTGGTCGAGCTGGGATCGCTCGCCCCCGCCACGGCGCGGCTGCTCGAGGCGGCGGTCGCAGGGCGGCTCAACATCATCTTCTCGGGCGGCGCTGGCGCCGGCAAGACGACGCTCCTCAACGCGGTGTCGGTCGCGCTGGGCCCCGCCGAGCGCATCATCACCATCGAGGATGCCGCGGAACTGCGCCTGAGCGGCAACCACGTGGTGCGCCTGGAGACCCGCGCGGCGAACGTCGAGGGCGTCGGCGCGGTGGAGCCGCGCGACCTGGTCCGCAACGCGCTCCGCATGCGGCCGGACCGGATCATCATCGGCGAGTGCCGCGGCGCCGAGGCCGCCGACATGATGCAGGCGATGAACACGGGCCACGACGGCTCGATGACCACGCTGCACGCCAACAGCGCGCGCGACGCCATGTTCCGTCTCGAGTCGCTGCTGGCGATGGGCGGCGCCGAGACGCCCGTGCGCGTGCTGCGCGACTACGTGGCGTCGGCGATCGACATGGTGGTGCACCTGGCGCGCCTGCCCGACGGGCGGCGCGTGGTCGCCGAGGTGGCCGAGGTCGGCGGCTCGGGCGAGGACGGCGTCGAGATCCGCGTGCTGCACCGCCACCGCGTCCACGGGGTCCGCGACGGCCGGGTGCAGGGCGCCTTCGAGGCCACGGGCCACGCGCCCGCGTTCATCGACGAGCTCTCGTCCCGGGGAATCGAGCTCGACCGGGCCTGCTTCACGGCGGGTCCGCTGGCGCAGGGCACGGGCGGATGATCGCGGCTCCCACCATCGGTCTTGCGCCCGCGCAGTGGGTTCCCCTGGCCGTCGGTGCCGGTGCCGCCGCGCTGTGGCTTGCGTTCGCCGTGCGTCGCGCGGGCGCGCAGCCGAGGGCGGTGCCGGAAGCGGCGCAGGTTCGTGCGGCCCGCGGGCCTTCCGAGTCGTCGGTGCCGTTCTTGGTGGGGCTTGCGGTCGCCGGCTTGGTGTGGTTCTTCTCCGGACAGCCGGGGCCAGCCGCGGCGCTGATGGCCGCGTGGTACGCGGGGCTCACGCTCGTACGGGCGCGTCGCCGCGCCCGCCGGGCGGCGGAACAGGAGGCGCACGCGCTCGCCGTGATCGGCACCGCGAGCAGGGCGCTTCGGGCGGGAATCCCGCTTCCGGGCGTCATCGGCATCCTTGCCAAGGAGGGCGAGGGCGACGCGGGCGATGCGTTCCGCGAGATCGTGCAGCGCGAGTCGATGGGCGAGGACCTGCCGTCGGCGGTGCGGCGCGTCCTGATGCCGACCTCGGTCCCCTCGCTGCGCGCCTTCGGGCTCGCGCTCTCCGTGCAGCTCGCCTCCGGCGGCAACATCGCCGACACCGCCGAGCGCCTGTCGCGGGCGCTGGTGGAACGCCGGCGGGTGCGACGCCGGGCGCGCACGGCGGTCGCCTACGGCCGCGCGGCGGCGATCATCCTCGGCCTGCTCCCGCTCCTTGTGATCCCGGTGCTGTCGGTCAGCGTCGACGGCTACGCATCGTTCCTCTTCGAGCGCCCCTTCGGCAACATGCTGCTCGCCACCTCCGCCGCGCTCGTCTCGACGGGGCTGGTGGTGGTGCAGCGCATGTGCCGGATCGACGATGCCCCCGGGGGGAAGCCTTCATGAGCGCCGGCATCCTGCCGTTCATGCCGCTCCTGGTCGGGGTGGCGGCCTTCGTGGCCTACATGGCCTGGTCGACCCTGGCCGCGCGCGCGGCGGTCGCCGGCGCCGACGGCTCCGCGGCCGGGGCGGTGGCTGCGGGCGCAGGAGCCGCCCGGGCTCCCGCCGCATCCCGCTACCGCCGGGCGCTCGAAGCCGCGGGCATCGGCGAACCGCGCGCGCAGGCGACATTCGCGCTCATCCATGCGGGCTCCATGCTCGTGGGCGCCGTGCTCGGGGTGCTGGCTGCGGGCGCGGAGCCGGCCCCGGCGGCCGTCGCAGTCCTTGCGGCGCTCGGCGCGTTCCTCGGCTGGTGGATCCCGCGATCCTGGGTGCAGGCGCGCATCACGCGCCGGCGCGTCGAGATGGCCACCGACTTCCCCGTGGCGCTCGACCTGCTGCAGATCGCGCTCGAGGGCGGCATGGGCCTGCACGCCGCGTGGAGCGCGGTGGCAGACGGCCTGTCCGGCGCCAACGACCCGCTGGCCGAGGAGATGCGCCGCATCGAGCTCGAGGTCGGCTTCGGGGCCCGCTGGGGCACGGCGCTCTCGTCGGCCAC
>JBILFU010000006.1:0-20044 GCA_044351405.1 Phycisphaerales bacterium | reverse complement strand
GACTGCATCCAGCGCGCCACGTCGATCCATGCCGGCCCCACGCCGAACTCGCGCGCGATCTCGCCCGGGATGCCCATCGGCGCATCGACCCGCCAGAGATGGTCGCGCCCGTCGTCGCGGCTGGCCAGGATGGCGCGCACCAGACCGCGACGGTCCATGCGGCCCATCGACGCGACCGGCCGGCGCGGATCGCCGAGGTCGCGCGTCACCGCGCGGATCTTGGCGAGTCCGCCGGAATCCGCGCCGGAGAAGTCGACGCCGTGCAGCAGGATGCCGTCAGCCATTGCCGCACTGGCTCTGCGGCTTGCCGCACGGGCAGCACGAGCCCAGGTGCACGTGCCCGCCGCCGACGGGCGAGCCCGCCACGCCGAAGACGCTGTGCTTGCGGACGAAGCGGCGACCCTTGCCGGACGGGTCCTCGACGGGCGCGTCGGCGTCGCGCATCGGGCGCAGGAGGGTGATCACCTCGCCGTCCTGCTCGCACACGTACTCGTACTGGGGCATCAGCGCTTCCTCGCGGTTCGGGACGGCTTGGGCGGACGCGCGGGCGACCGTCCGCCGGCGGCACGCGCCGGCTTCGCGGAATCGTAGCCGCGGCGGGCACGCGGTCGCGAGGTCTCGCGCACGGCCGGCGACGGGCGACGCTCGTCCTTGCGCGCCGCGCGCTCCTGCGGCGTGGCGAACGCCTGCTCGCGCAGGACGGCCAGCTCGCGCGGCGCGAGCTCACGCCACTCACCGGCCTGCAGGCCCTTCAGCTGGAGCGGCCCCATCTTCACGCGGCGCAGCTTGCGCACCGGATGGCCGAGCGTCGCGAGCATGCGGCGGATCTGGCGGTTGCGGCCCTCGCGCAGCTCCATGTACAGGAGCGTGCGGGCGGCGTCGCGCTTGAGTACGACCAGGTGCGAGCGCGTCGTCCGCGCGCCGGCGCGCTCGTCGCGGCCCGGGAGGAAGATCCCCTCCTCCAGGCGGCGGACCTCGGCGTCCTCGACGCGGCCGCCGACCACCACCTCGTAGCCCTTGTGCATCTCGAAGCGCGGGTGGGTGAGCCGGTTCGCCAGCTCGCCGTCGTTGGTCAGGAGCAGGAGCCCCGAGCTGTCGAGGTCGAGCCGCCCGACCGGGTACAGCCGGGTGCGCGCCGGATGGTCGACCAGGTCCACCGCACGGGGCCTCCCCTCGGGGTCGCTGTTGGTGCTCACGTAGCCCTTCGGCTTGTAGAGCATGACGTAGACGTGACGCTCGGCCGGGCGCAGCCGACGGCCGTCGAGGCGGATGTCGTCCGAGGCCGGGTCCACCCACGCCGGGAAACCGTCGATACGGTGCCCGTTCACGGTGACGCGGCCTTCCTCGACCGCCTCCTCGCACGCGCGGCGGCTGCCGGCGCCGGCGTCGGCGAGCACCTTCTGGATGCGCGGGCCGCGCGAGTCGTCCTGGTACGGATGGGTGGGCGCGCGGCGTCGCATCGGGGCATCGTAGCCGTGCGCGGGGTATGGTTCGGGCATGTCTACGGTCGCGGCCGCGGTCCTCCTGCTCTGCTCCGGAAGCGGACCGGCGGGAAGCACGCTGGTGCCGAGCCTGGCGGACCCGCTCGACGCGCGCGACCCGGCACGCGCGGTCGCCGATGCCGCGGGCTGCACGGAGGACATCGCGAGGACCGCCGCGCTCCTGGCAGGGACGCCCGGCATGTTCCCGCTGCGCGGATCGCCGCTGCCGGTGCGCCTGGCGTTCGCGCGGCCGTTCGCGCTGCCCGAGATCGCCGCATGGACCTCCGCACCTGCGCTCGCCGCGGGGGATCGCCCGTACCGCGCCGTGGCGCAGTTCGCCGCGCGGAGCTTCGGCGTGCCCTGCCCGTCCGCCGACGCGCGGAGCAGGCTCGAGGTCTCGACGCCGCAGCGCGCGGTGTTCGCGCTCGACTTCCTGCTCAACGAGTCGAGCCTGGCGGTGCGCGAGGCCCTCGCTGCCGCGATGCCGGAGGGCGACCGCGCCCGGGCGGCGCGCGCGGCGGTCGCGACCGACGTGCTGTCGCTGCCGCGCGGCGCGCAGGTGCCCGATCCCCTGGCGGAGGCCATGCGCGCGGCGCCCTCGATGGATCGCGCGGCCCTGGTGCGCGCGGCGCTCCACTTCGACACGGCCCTCGACGTCTCCGGGGACTGGAAGGCCATGGAGGCCGAGGCCGAGCCGCTGCCGGAGGCGCTCGCGGGCGCGGTGGAGGGCACGGTGCTCGCGGCGCAGGAGGTGCCCGAACTGGGGTGGATCGTGGTGGGAGGCGCCGGCGACAACCGCTACGACATGACGCGCGTCGCCGCGGTCTTCGACCCGTCGGGCAACGACCGCTACGACTGGGGCACGGGCGCCGCCGGCGGCCGCCTGGTGGTGGACGCGGCGGGCGACGACCAGTACCTGGCGACGGGCGGCGAGCCGGGCGGCGGGCCCGCGGGCGCCGCATGCTCGGTGAGCGTCATCGACGACTTCGCCGGCAACGACCGCTACGCCGCACCGCACGCGGCGCTCGGGACGGGCGTGCTGGGCGTGGGGATCCTGGTCGACCGCGCGGGCGACGACCGCTACGAGGGCGGCACCTGGAGCGTCGCGGCCGCGTTCGGCGGCATCGGGGCCCTGGCGGACCTGGGCGGGAACGACCTGTACGCGAGCGACCACCACTCGCAGGCCTGCGGCGGGCCGTCGGGGGCCGCGCTGCTCCTGGATGCGGGCGGCAACGACCGCTACCGCGCGGACGGGTCGTGGCGGAGCGCGTACGGCACGCCCACGGTGAACTGCTCGTTCTCGCAGGGCTGCGGCTTCGGCTACCGGATCGGCGCGTCGGGCGGCGTGGGCGCGCTGGTGGATGCCGCCGGCGACGACCGCTACGAGGGCGGCGAGTTCGCGCAGGGGATCGGCTACTTCCTGTCGATGGGCATCCTGCGCGACGAGGGCGGGCGCGACCTCTACTACGGCAACCGCTACGCGCAGGGCACGGCGGCGCACCAGGCGTTCGGCGCCCTGCTCGAGGGCTCGGGCGACGACATCTACTGGAGCATGACCGCCGCCGGCCAGGGCGCCGCGTGGGACATGGCCGGCGCCGCGCTCGTCGACCGCGCGGGCGACGACCGCTACCAGGCCGACGGACTCTCGCAGGGCGCGGCGGCGCAGCAGGCGGTGGCGGTCCTCGTGGACCTGGCCGGACGCGACGACTACCGCGCGGCCGGCGCCAGCCAGGGCGCGGCGGACGGCAACTCGTACCACTGGTCGTCGACCGAGGCGTGCAGCCTGGGAATGCTCCGGGACGACGAGGGGCCGGACCGCTTCTCCGGCACGCGGCGGCCGGGCATGCGCACGGCGACCGGCGGCGCGGGCGAACCCGAGGGACGCACGCGCTGGGGCATCTTCCTCTCGCGCTGACGCCGTACACTCGCGCCGGATGAGCGAGCTCCGCACGCAGGCATTCCACGGCCGGGACATCGTCGCCGCGGCGATGCACCCCGCGGAGGTCGTGCGCCGCATCGCGCGCATCGCGGTCCTCGGCTACCGGCGGGCGATCGTGGACGACGTGCCGGCCATGGCATCCGCGCTCGCCTACAAGACCCTGCTGGGGCTGGTCCCCATCCTGATCGTCGTCACCCTGGTCGCCAAGACGCTGATGGGGGCCCAGTTCGCGCCGTTCGTCGCGGGGTTCATCGGTTCGCTGGGGCTGGATGAGATGCGCATCGTGCCGCCGACCGATGCCGGACGCCCGACGGCGTCGCCGGTCGCGCTCGGCTCGTGGGTGGAGTCGCTCGTCACGCAGGCAGCCCAGGTGGACCTGAGCGCGCTCGGCTGGCTGGGCGTGGCGGTGACCGTCGCCAGCGCCGTCTGGCTCATGACCAGCGTCGAGCTGAGCTTCAACCGCATCTACCGTGCGCGCCAGGGAAGGGCCTGGCCCAAGCGCGTGATCCTCTACTGGTTCGTGCTCACGGCCAGCCCGCTCCTCATCGCGGCCATCCCGATCCTGGCGGCGCTGCTGCACCGGGCCACCGAGACGCCGGGCGTGGGATGGGCCTTCTCGCTGCTCGGCACGCTGTCGAACGTCATGGTGCTCTGGGCGCTGCTGGGCACCGTGTACCTGGTGGTGCCGGCCGGGCCGGTACGCCCGCAGTGCGCGGCCATCGGCGCCTTCGTCGCGGCGGTCACGATCATCGCGCTGAAGGGCGCGCTCGCCGCCTACTTCGAGCACGCCTTCGGCATGAGCGCGCTGTACGGCTCCCTGGGCCTGGTGCCCGTCTTCATGTTCTGGATGTGGGTGGTCTGGATGGCGGTCCTCGGGGGGCTCGAGGTGAGCGCCATCGCGCAGACCGTGCGCGTGCGCGGCCTGGACGCGGGCACCGCGGCCGACGACGACGCTCCCGCCGACCCCATGCTCGCGGTCGCGGCGATGGAGTGCGCGGCCGCCATCTGGCGCTCGGGCAAGCCGGTCACGCGCGACACGGTCGCGGCGGACCTGCGGATCGACGACAGGCTCGCCGGGGAACTGCTCGAGGTGCTGGTGCGCGGCGGATTCCTCTTCCACACCGAGTCGGACGCCTATGCGCCCGCGCGCCCGCCGGCGACCATCCGCTCGGACGAGGTGCTGCTGGCGGCCCTGTCTCGCTGCGCAGGCGAGGAGGCCATCGAGCGCTCCTCGATCGCCGCGGCGCTGCGTGCGACGCAGCTCGAGCGCGCCCGCGCGATTCCCGTGGCAAACGCGACGCTCGGCGGCGACGGCCGATAGCATCACCCGCATGCCCGCGGAACCCTCGCAGGACCTCGTCGAGATCTCCCGCCCCGGCGGGCACCTGGTGGCGCGCGTGCTCGCGCCGAGCATCGGCCAGGCCGAGGCGGGCCCGCTGCGCGACGCCGTCGCAGGGCAGCTTGCGGGCGCGGAGCGCGGGCGCGCGTTCGTGATCGACCTGTCGCAGGTCTCGCTGGTGTCGAGCCTGGGGCTCGGGACCATCGTCGACCTGCGGAACACCGCCGAGAAGGCCGGCCTGCGCCCCTGCGCGTACGGCCTCAACCGGCACCTCACCGACCTGTTCGCGCTGATGCGCATCGACCGCCTCTTCGAGGTGAGCCGCTCGGCCGCCGAGCTCGAGCGGCTGCTCTCCGCCTGACCATGCAGACGACCGCAAGCCGAGCGCCCCGCCCCGCCCCGCCGCCCGTTGCGGCCCGCGCGCCGGCCGCGGCCGCCCTCGCCCTCGCCTGCGCGGCCCTCTCGGTCTGCCCCGGCTGCTACCGCCACGTGGTGGGCGCGAAGGGCCCGTCCGCCAGCACCCAGGAGCTGCACGAGGCCAACATCCAGCGCGGCGAGAGCATCTGGGACAACGAGCCCGTGCGCATCGAGCGCGACGACGAGCCGCGCGCCCCGGCGCAGCCGCGCACCGAGCCGCCCGAGGACTGAGCCCGGCCGGGGCTGTCGCGGCAGCCTGCCGCCGCCTACAATTCCCGTCCCATGGGACTCGAAGCCGCCCTCCCCGTCGACAGCGTCCTGACCACGCAGCTCCAGCGAGTCGTCAACTGGGCCCGCCGGTCCAGCGTGTGGCCCATGCCCTTCGCCACCGCCTGCTGCGGCATCGAGCTGATGGCGACCGCGTGCAGCCGCTTCGACCTCGCCCGCTTCGGCGCCGAGGTCATGCGCTTCAGCCCGCGCCAGTGCGACCTGATGATCGTCGCGGGCCGCGTGAGCGTGAAGACGCTCCCCGTGCTGCAGCGCATCTACATGCAGATGGCCGAGCCCAAGTGGGTGATCTCGATGGGCGCGTGCGCCAGCACCGGCGGCGTGTTCGACACCTACGCGGTCGTGCAGGGCGTCGACCAGTACATCCCGGTCGACGTCTACATCCCGGGCTGCCCGCCCCGCCCCGAGATGCTCATCGAGGGCATCATGGCGATCCAGAAGGTCATCGACAACGACCAGCTGCCGCGCGACCCCACCGGTAAGCGACTGCCGCTGCAGATCGCGCTCGAGCCGAACTACCGCCCGCGCGTGCAGCCGGCGCCGGTGACCGTCGGCGCCACCTGACCCGGACGCATCCGCTCGCGCAGCCGCGCGAGAAGCGTCGACCACCGCTGGCGGAGGGCCTCCTCGGACACGCCGGTGTGGCCCGCGATCTCCCGCCACCGCTGGCCGCGCAGGCGCAGCTGGATGAGCTGCGCATCCTGGGGGCGCGAGCGCTCCAGCTCCCGCATCAGGGCCGCGAGCTGCAGCCGGTCGTCCTGCTCCGGCGGCTCCTCGGCCTCCGGCCGGCGCTGCGTGGCCATGGAGGCGATGGCGTCCGCAAGCCGCGCCGCGCGCTGCCGGTGCCGCTGCGCCGCGCGGCGAAGCACCTGGCCGACGAAGCCCCACGCCTCCGCCGCACTGCGCATGCGGAAGGATCCGTTGGCCGCCGCGTGGTCCACGCGCCGCAGCATGGTGGAGAACACGTCGTCGGGGTCGACCGCCGGGCTTCCCCGCACCTCCGCCCCGATGCGGCGGCGCAGGGCCGCCTCGTTGTCGATGATGAACCGCGCGATGCGCTCGCGTCCGCCCTGGCCGTCCGTGGTGGTGGGGTCGCTCATGCCCCGAGCATGGGTTTCATGTGCCGTGCGCCAAAGCCAAGGCGCGCCGGATCGCGGCGCCGGGGCGCCTTATCGGGCGGGCGGCTGCGGACCGGCCTTCGCGGCGGCGCGCATCTGGAGCGCGACGAACACCACCGCCGCCTGCAGCAGCGCCGCGCCGAGCGTCGAGATGATCACCTGCGGCCGCGTCCACTCCTGGATGGTCAGGTACAGGCAGACGTTCGCGAAGGCGAACAGGCTCCAGGTGAGGATCGACACGCCGTCGGCCCGGCGCCGGCGCGCCATGGCCATCAGCTGGAACACCGTGGCGGACGGGAAGACGACCGCGGGCACCCAGCCGACGGCCGCCAGGAACATGCCCAGGGCGCCGGGCGCGGGCGGCGGGACGACGGACGCGTCGGCGATCACCGCAGCGCCGCCGTGAACTCCGCGATGCGCGCCATCCCCTTGCGGATGGTCGCCTCGTCGCAGGCGAAGGTGATGCGGACGTGGTCGCCGGCGCACTCGCCGAAGTCGGCGCCGGGCACCACCGCCACGTGGACCTCCGCCAGCAGCGCCTCGGCGAAGGACTGCCCGTCCTCGATCCGCCGCCCGCCCGGGCTGGTGAGCCCCTTGCACGCGGCGACCGACGGGAACGCGTAGAAGGCCCCGGTGGGCGCGACCGAGCGGAAGCGCGGGATGGCGCGCACCAGCCCGTCGACGATCCCCGCGCGGCGCGCGAACTCCGCGCGCATCGACTCCACCTGCGCACGGCTTCGCTCGGAGAGCGCCTCGGCGATCGCGGGCATGAAGAACGCCGGGATGTTGTTGGTCATCTGCGCCTGGAGCTTGACGAGCTCCTGGATGAAGGTGCCGCCGAGCCCGGGCGCGCACACGTAGCCGATGCGCCAGCCGGTCATCGCGAATGCCTTGCTCATGCCGTTCATCGTGATCACGCGGTCGGCGATCGCGGGGATGCTGCCGGGCGAGAGGTGGCGCAGGCCGGGCGAGAGCTCGGGGTAGATGAGCTTCTCGTAGATCTCGTCGCTCAGGATCGCGGCCCTCGGGTGGCGCGCCACAACCTCGCAGAGGTCGCGCACCTCGTCGGGCGAGTAGGCGATGCCGCAGGGGTTCGACGGGCTGTTGAGGATCACCGCGACGGTGCGCGGCGTGAGCGCGGCCTCGAGCTGCGCGGGCGTGACCTTGAAGCCGTTCGCGACCGCGCCCGGCACCTCGACGCACCGCCCGCCGGCGAGCTCGATGAGCGGGCGGTAGCTGACCCACGCCGGCGTCGGCAGCACCACCTCGTCGCCCGGGTCGACGAGCGTCTGCAGCACCAGGTAGAGCGCGTGCTTGGCGCCCGCGGTGATCGAGACGTGCTCGGGGCGGCAGCTGATCCCGTTCTCGTCGCGGAGCTTGGCGGCGATCGCGGCGCGCGCCTCGGGCGTGCCGGGCGTCAGGACGTACTTGGTCATCCCGGCGCGCAGCGCGCGCTCGGCGGCCTCCTTGATGTTCGCCGGCGTGTCGAAGTCCGGCTCGCCGGTGCCGAAGGCGACCACGTCCGCGCCCTCGCGCTTCAGCGCGGCGGCGCGCGCTGCGACGGCGAGCGTCGAGCTCTCCTTCATGCGGCGGACGCGGTCGGAGACCTTCATCGGGACGCGCAGTCTACGCCGCGCCGCCCGCGTACACTCCGCCGATGCACTACGACGCGCACCAGCCGGTGCTCAACGACCTCGAGGCGCGGATCACGACCATCCGCGACTCTCTTTAACTACCCGCAGAAGGCCAAGGAACGCGACCGCCTCGCCGCCCGCATGGAGGAGGCGGACTTCTGGAACGACTCGAAGGCCGCGCAGCGGCACATCGAGGAGCTGAAGGTCGTCCGTGCGCAGATCGAGCCGCTCGAGGCCGCCATGAAGTCCTTCGAGGACGCGCAGGTCGGCTACGAGATGGCGAAGGAGGCCAACGACCAGGAGCTCCTCGCCGAGGTCGACGCCCAGCTCTTCAAGCTCGTCCACGACATGGAGAAGGTCGAGGCGCAGAGCCTCCTCTCCGGCAAGCACGACCACCGCAGCTGCTTCGTGACCATCCAGGCCGGCGTCGGCGGCACCGAGGCCAACGACTGGGCGGAGATGCTCGAGCGCATGTACCTCTACTGGTGGCGCGAGATGGGCTTCAAGGTGGAGGAGATGAACCGCCTCTACGGCACCGAGGTCGGGATCGCGGAGGTCGGCTACCGGCTGAGCGGCCCGTTCGCCTACGGCTACATGAACTGCGAGCGCGGCACGCACCGGCTTGCGCGCGTCAGCCCGTTCAACGCCGAGGGCAAGCGGCAGACGAGCTTCGCGACCGTCGACGTCACTCCCGAGTTCGAGGACACGGGCCTGGTGATCCCCGAGAAGGACGTGGAGATCGTGGCGTTCGTGCGCGCGAGCGGCCCCGGCGGGCAGAACGTCAACAAGGTGGCGAGCGCGATCCGCGTCACCCACCTTCCCACCGGCATCCAGGTGGTGGCCAGCACCTACCGCGACCAGCTGCAGAACAAGAGCCAGGCGCTCGCCGTGCTGCGCTCCAAGCTCGAGGCCCTCGAGGAGGAGCGGCGCCAGGCGGAGCTGGAGGCAGCCACCGGCGGCAAGGTGGACCGCGGATGGGGTACGCAGATCCGCAGCTACGTGATCTACGACAACCGCGTGAAGGACCACCGAACGGGCCACGAGGTGATGAACCCGCAGAAGGTGCTCGACGGGGACATCGGCGGCTTCATCGACTCGGAGCTCAAGCGCAGGCGCGCGGAGCGCGAGGCGCAGGCCGCCGCGGCGCGCTGACGGCCGCGGGCCGCGGGCCGGCTGCCGCGCCGCGGTAGCCTGATGCCGTGACCGGTGCCGACGCGTCCATCCTCCACCGCCTGGCGTCCGGGCATCCCGGCGCCATGGAGGCGTGCATGGACCGCTTCGGCGGCCTGGTCTGGTCGCTCGCGCGGCGCGCCACGGTCGGCGCCTCCGACGCGGACGACGCGGTGCAGGAGATCTTCGTCGACCTGTGGAAGAGCGCCGCCCGCTTCGACCCGTCGATCGCCACCGAGACCACCTTCGTCGCCATGATCGCGCGGCGGCGGCTGATCGACCGCGGACGCCGGCGCGCCCGCAGGCTGGACACCGCCGCGCTGCCGGAGGCCGTGCAGCCTGCAGCGCCCCAGGAAGCGGATTCCTCCGCCCGCGGCGAGGAGGCGGCGCGGGCCGCGGCCGCGCTCGAGCGCCTGCGGCCCGAGCAGCAGCGCGTGCTGCAGCTCTCCATCTACCACGGGAGGTCGCACGAGGAGATCTCGCGCGCCACCGGGCTCCCGCTCGGGACGGTGAAGACCCACGCCCGCCGAGGGCTCATCCGGCTGCGCGAGATCCTCGAGGCGGAGGGCGCGCTCGTGCGCGACCCGCCCGGCGCCCGGCAGGGCGACGCGCCCGGCGGATCGGGCGCGCCCCGCGGCGACGATTGAGAAAAATTCGCGGATAACGACGGTCGGCGCGCGGGGCAGGAGCCTCCCGCGGTGCCGTGGAGGGGTAAAACCCCCACTTCACATGCCGACCCCCATTCTTTCCGCCGTCGTCTCTGCCGCCCTGGCCGCCGACCCGTCCTCCGCGCCCGATGCCGCGATGCTCCGCTACCCCGACATCGGGCGCCAGGACATCGTGTTCGTCTTCGCCGGGAACCTGTGGCTCGTGCCCAAGGCGGGCGGGACGGCGCGCCCCCTGACCAGCGCCGCCGGCGCCGAGACCATGCCGCGCTTCTCGCCGGACGGGACCAAGGTGGCCTTCGGCGGCAACTACGACGGCAACCGGGACATCTACGTGATGGCGGCCGCGGGCGGCACGCCGCAGCGCGTGACCCACCACCCCGCCGCGGAGAGCCTGTGCGAGTGGACGAGCGACGGCGGCCTGGTGTTCGCGGCCAGCGGCATGGAGGGCATCGCGCGCGCCGGCCGGCTGTACCGCGTCAAGGAGACCGGCGGGCTGCCGGAGGCGCTGCCCGTGCCGTACGGGGCCAACGGCACGATCAGCGCGGACGGGGAGTGGCTTGCCTACACGCCGCACTCCATCGATACCCGCACCTGGAAGCGCTACCGCGGCGGCATGCAGACCGACGTCTGGGTCTACAACCTGCGCACCGGCGAGTCCCGGCGGGTCACCGACCACGAGGGCATCGACACGCTGCCCATGTGGGGCGGCGGCACCCTCTACTACCTGAGCGACGCCACCAGCGACCCGAAGGCGCCGCACAAGCTCAACATCTGGTCGTGGGACCCGAAGTCGGGCGCCAGCCGCCAGGTGACGCAGTTCAATGACGAGGACGTGAAGTGGCCCGCCATCGGCGACGGCGAGATCGTCTTCCAGAAGGGCACCAGGCTGATGGTGCTCGACCTGTCCTCGGGCAAGTCGCGCACGGTGGAGGTGCGCATCCCGGGCGACCGGCCGACCGTGCGTCCGCGCACCGAGGACGTCAGCGACCAGCTGCAGGGCAGCTCCATCAGCCCGAGCGCCAAGCGCGTCGCGGTCGCCGCCCGCGGCGACATCTGGACCGCGCCCGCCGAGAACGGCGTGCCGCGCAACCTGACGCGCACCGACGGCGTGGCCGAGCGCTCCCCGTCCTGGAGCCCCGACGGCAAGTGGATCGCCTACTTCAGCGACGAGACGGGCGAGTACGAGCTGTGGGCGATGCCTGCCGACGGCAAGGGCGACCGCAGGCAGCTCACCAAGGACGGCGGGCCGTTCAAGACGGACATCCAGTGGTTCCCCGACTCCAAGAAGCTCATCTACCAGGACAAGACCGGCTCGGCCTACCTGGTCGACGTCGAGACCGGCGACCGCAAGCTCGTCGACAAGGAGCCGTGGGACGGCGGCTTCGACATGAGCGTCAGCCACGACGGCGCGTTCATCGCGTACTCGAAGAGCCAGCCCGAGCGCCGCAACGGGAGCATCTGGCTCTACGACGTCGCCAAGGGCGAGTCGCGCGAGGTGACGAGCGGCATGTTCGCCGACTCCTCGCCCACCTTCGACCGCGCCGGCGACTGGCTGTACTTCACCAGCCAGCGCGGCTTCGGCAACGCGCAGTACAGCGAGCTGGACACCGGCTGGGCCTACCAGGACACCACGCGCGCCTACGCCGTGCCGCTGCGCAAGGACGTGAAGAACCCGTGGGCCCTCGAGATCGACGAGGAGAAGGGCAAGGACGGCGAGAAGAAGGACGCGGAGAAGAAGGACAAGGAGAAGAAGGACGGCGGGAAGGAGGACGGCGGGAAGAAGGACGAAGGCAAGGAGGGCGACGCGAAGCCCGCGGACGGAAAGCCGGCCGAGGAGCCCAAGCCCGCCGAGGAGGCGAAGCCCGCCGCCGATGCCAAGCCCGCCGACGGCGAGAAGAAGCCGGAAGGCGACGTCCCGGCCGACAAGAAGGACGAGCCGAAGAAGGACGAGCCCAAGAAGCCCATCACCATCGACTTCGACGGCTTCGAGGCACGCGCGATCGAGCTGCCGCTGGGAACGCAGCGGATCGGCGGCATGGGCGTCAACGACCGCGGCCAGCTCATCTTCAGCCAGGGCGGGCAGGTGAAGGTCTTCGACCTCAAGGACAAGAAGCGCGAGGTCAAGAAGGTCATCGACGGCGGCGGCTTCCAGCTCACCGCCGACGGCAAGAAGATGCTCGTGGGCCTGCAGATCATCGAGGCCGCCGAGGGCAAGACCGGCAAGCAGGTCGTGACGCAGCCGATGCTCGTCGAGATCCGCCCGAAGCAGGAGTGGAGGCAGGTCGTGCGCGACGCCTGGCGGATCTTCCGCGACTACTTCTACGACCCAAACATGCACGGCGTCGACTGGCGCGCCGTGGGCGACCGCTACCTGTCAATGGTCGACGACGCCAACAGCCGCGAGGACGTCGGCTACATCATCAGCGAGATGATCAGCGAGCTCAACGTCGGCCACGCCTACTACAACGGCAACCGCGAGGGCTCGGGCGGGCCGTCCGTGAACGTCGGCATGCTCGGCGTGGACTGGGAGACCGCCATCGGCCCGGACGGCAAGAACGTCTACCGCTTCCGGCACATCGTGGCGGGGGCGCCGTGGGACGCGGACGCGCGCAACCCGCTGCAGGAGCTCGGCGTCGGCGTCAAGGAAGGCGAGTACCTGCTCGCGGTGAACGGCGTGCCGGTCGACGGCTCGAAGGACCCGTGGGCGGCGTTCCAGGGACTGGCGGGCAGGACCGTGTCACTCACCGTCGGCGAGAACCCCGCCATGGACGACAAGGTCCGCGAGGTGATCGTCAAGCCGATGGGCGGCGAGGACGGCCTGCGCTACCGCGACTGGATCGAGGCGAACCGCCGCTACGTGAGCGAACGCTCGGGCGGGAAGGTCGGCTACATCTACGTGCCGAACACCGGCCTCGACGGGCAGAGCGACCTGGTCCGCCAGTTCCAGGGCGAGCGCCACAAGCCCGCGCTGATCATCGACGACCGCTGGAACGGCGGCGGGCAGATCCCGACGCGCTTCATCGAGCTCCTGAACCGCCCCGTCACCAACTACTGGGCGCGGCGCGACCAGCACGACTGGATCTGGCCGCCGGACAGCCATGTCGGCCCGAAGGCCATGATGATCAACGGCCTGGCCGGATCGGGCGGCGACATGTTCCCGTGGCTCTTCAAGCACAACGACCTCGGGCCGCTCGTCGGCACGCGGACGTGGGGCGGGCTGGTGGGAATCAGCGGCAACCCCGGCATGATCGACGGCTCGGGCGTGCGGGTCCCGGTGTTCGCCTTCTACGAGAAGGACGGGACCTGGGGCATCGAGGGCCACGGCGTCGACCCCGACCACGAGGTGCTCGACGACCCCGGCGTCATGAAGGGCGGGCCGCACGACGGCGGCATCGACCCGCAGCTGGACAAGGCGGTCGAGCTCCTGCTGGCGGAACTGGCGCGCAATCCCGTGAAGCACCCGGACCGCCCGGCGTACCCGAACCGCGAGGGGTTCGGGATCGCGCCCGCGGACAAGTGAGGTCAGCGCCTGCCGCCGCCGCGGCGCGCTCCGCCTGAGTACCGCCCGTACTCCGTGCCGCGGACGCCTTCGCCCGCCCAGCGGTCGTAGTTGCCCCAGCCGCCGTGCCCCTGCGGCGACTGGTACGGACCGGCGTTCGGCCCGAGCCCGCCGCCGGGACGCGCGCCGTCGCCCCAGTAGGCGCCGGGTGCGATGAACTGCTGCGGAGGATGGAACCCATCCGGTCCGGCGAGCGGCCGGTAGCCCCAGTTGCCGCCGTACTCGGAGCCCATGCCCGACCACGGGCGGTACGCGTCGGGCGCGTAGCCGCCGTACTCGTTGCCCGGGCCGCGGAACGCTGCGGGCGCATCGCCGGGCGCGCCCCTGAACTGCGACTGCAGCCGATCCTGGCGGGCCTGCGCGTCCATCGCGGGAGCCTGCGCACGAGGCGCGCCGCCCACGGAAGAGACGCGCGGACGCGCCGACTGCGCCATGTCGCCGCGGCCGTTGGCCCACGTGCGATTCTGCAGCGGCTGGTTGCGCTGCGCGGTGCGCTGGCGCGCGTCGTTCAGGTTCTGGCGCTGCCAGTCGTGGTGGTCGCCGGCCCAGCGGTCGTAGTAGGGATGCCAGTGGTTGGACCACCAGCCCCAGTGGTCCCAGCCCCACCACTGGTTCCAGCCGTAGCCCCACGCGGAGCACCAGCCCGGGCACCAGCCCCAGCCCGTCCAGGGCACGCCGCCCAGGTAGTCGGGGTACATGTCGGGAGCGCCGTAGTACGCGTAGCCGGCGTTCGGATCAGAGGGCGGCGTGAAGGTCCCGGTCTGCGAGTCGTACGCCGGGTCGTAGCCGTAGGTCTGCGGGTAGACGGGCATCGACGCCGCCGCGCCGGCGTTCGCGTCCACCGACGGCGCGTAGCGGAAGCCGGTGCCGTAGACCGGCGTGCCGTCCGCGAGGAACGTGCCCAGGTATCCCGCCGAGAACCCGAACGACACGGAGTCCGGCGTGGAACCGAACACCCAGACGTAGGTGCAGGGGTAGACCGGGCAGCTCGGCGGGATGGCGTAGACGGCATCGGGCACGCGATCGCAGAGCGACCACGGACCGCTGGCCGCGGGCGCGGTGAACCACGCGCCCGAGTCGCAGCAGAACACGGAGCCGCCGGTCTCGACCACGGGCTGCGACGCCGAGGGTATCCAGCGGACGCCGGGCGCACCGGTGTCCGTCCAGGTGCCGGGAGCGGCGCCCAGGCTCACCTTGGGCTGCGCACCCGCGCGGTTCAGCGTGACGGTGCGGATCTCGCGCGCGGCGAGCGTGGCCTCGTTCGCCTCCACGGTGCCGGGCACCGCCGCGCGCACCGCGTCGAAGCGCTGCGTGCGCGGGAGCCCCGCGAACGCCGCGGGCAGCTCGCCCGGCGCAACCCGCGACCACGGCCCGGCGTCCAGGTCGGCGCTGCGGAACCATCGTCCGGACGCAAGCAGGTAGTAGGACGAGCCGTCGAAGAAGAGCGGGCTGTTGGTGTTGGCCACGCGCTGCAGCCCGGCGCACGCGTCCTCCAGCCTTGGAGCGCCGTCCATGGAGACGAGCACGGTGCCCGCGGGCGCAACCGTCACGGCGGCGGGCCGCATCGGGGGCGCCTTGGTCGCGGGGGTCGCGGACTGGACGGCCTTCGGCGCGGCCGGGGCCGCACCCATCGCCGCCGTCACCTCGCCGGGCGGCGCCGCGGCGGCCGCGAACGGCCCATCCATCGAGGGCGCCTTCTGCCACTTCCCGCCGACCGACGCCCAGCACGCGCCGGCAGGATCCTTCAGCAGGACGAAGGGCGTATTGGAAACCCGCATCCAGCCGGTGGAACCGAGCGGCGCCAGGGCCGGCGCGCCGTCCACGGGCACCAGCAGGCTCGGCGCGTGCACCACGCGAATGTCCGGCATGCCCTCGGAGAGGCCGGGCGTCGAGCTGCCGCGGGCGTTCACCAGCTGCATGCCCTGCAGCAAGTTGGTCCGCGTGGTGGTCAGCGCAACCGCGTGCAGCATGTCCGACAGCGCCTGCGCGTCCTCCGGCGCGACGGGGCTTCCGTCCACCGTGAACTCCCGGACCCGGAACCGGTTGAGCTCGACCTCGCCCGGCACGTCCGCCGCCATGACCTCGGCCTCCAGCTTGGCCTCGCCGGTCACGTTGGCGTCGGCGCCACCGCCCCCGGAAGACATGCCCACCTGGGTGACCAGGTAGGCGCGCGCGCCATCCAGGCCCGTCACCGCGGGCTGGTAGACGCGGTATGCCTTGCCGTTGGACGTCAGCTCCTGCGGCCAGGGGTTCGAGGCGGGCTGACGGGGCTGTCCCGGCGCGGCCGGGGCGCCGCCACCCTGCGCGGCGACGTCGGAGGCGAGGGCGAGCGCGACAACGACGGCAATCAGTCGAATCATGGAGGCTCCTGGGACCGGTGCCGCGTTGCGGACCGGGGCGCGGAGTCTAGCCCCGGGCCAATCGCAGGGGCCAAAATGAAGAACCAGGGCAGCCCAACCGGGCTGCCCTGGGATCTCTCCAAGGAGGGTGTCACTCGCGCATCAGGCGCGGCGACGGCGGCTGGCGAAGCCCGCGACGCCCAGGAGGGCGAGCGCGCCCGGAGCCGGGATCGGAACCGCGTCCACGCCGATCAGCGTGACGGTGCCCGTCCAGGTGCCCGAGGTGCCCGAGGCGCCGTAGCCGTTACCGATCCAGACCGTGCCGTCCACGGCCTTGTTGCCGACGAACGAGAGCGCGCTGGTCAGGCTGACCGAGCCGACCGAGGTCGCGCCGGGGGCGCTGGAACCGCCGTTCGGCCAGAAGAGGCGCTGCGTGGCCGACAGGCTCGAGAATCCGCCGATCTGCAGCCGTCCGCCGGTGCTCAGCGGCTCGACGTCGACGTAGATGCAGAGGTCGTCCGCGTAGGTGTAGTTGACCGAGCTGTTCAGGGTCACGTTGATCGAGGCGCCCGTGAGGGTGCCGACGATGTTGGTCGTCGTGTAGTCGACGAACTGGGCGAAGTTGAAGCCCGTGAACGTCTGGTTCGTGAGGGTGAAGGTGATGTCGGCCGACGCGGCGGAGGCGACGGCGGCAGCAGCGATGCCCGAGGCGATGAACGTCTTCATGATGGGAACTCTCTCTAAAAGGGGGAAACAAGGAGAACGGGAAACAGGGAACCGGGCAGACTCGGTCTGCCTCGCCGCCCTAATCCAGTCCTCCAAGGAGGGAACAGTTCATCAATGCCACAGGACCTTGGGCCTGCAAGGACTTGCTCCCCGAATTTCGCGGATAGAGTGCGGATCCATGGCCACCAGCCCGGAAATAGGCGATCTGAACGCCCTGCTCGCCGCCCGTTCGTTCGGTCCGGCCCTGGCAGCAGCCGATAAGTTGACGGCCAAGCACCCCCGCGACGCCAGCGCATGGTTCGGGCGTGCCCGGGCCGCCTTTGGCCTCGGGCGCCTGCGGGCGGCGGACGAATCGGTGGACCGCGCCCTCCGACTGGGGGCCACGGGCCACGACGTCCACCTGATCCGCGCCGTGGTCGATCACCGGCTCGGCCGCAGCCAGGCTGCCATCGACCGGCTCCGCAGGCTGGTCGACCGCAAGGCCCCCAACGCCACCGAGGCGGCGATGGCGCTCGCGGAGGTCCTGCACCGCGCGAACCGCCGCGACGAACTCGACGCGCTGGTCGCCGCGGGCGGGGCCTGGCTCGACGATCCCCGCGCCGCCATCTTCACCGCCCGCGTCGCCGTCCGCCACGATCGCGCCGGCACGATCGACCGCCTGGAGGGGATCGCCCGCGGCGACGCACCGGCCCTGCTCCGGCGCATCGCGGGCTTCGACGCCGTGCGACTCCTGGACGCGGACGCGCAGTACCGCCGTGCGTTCGACCTGGCGACGCACCTGCACGCGACGACCGGCGCGCCCTTCGACCTGGAGGGTCTGCTCGCCCACGCCGAATCGCAGGTCACCCTCCTGGGACGCATGCAGCGGCCCCCTGCCCCGCGCGCCGCGCCGGTGCGGGGCGTGGCGCTCGTCGTCGGCATGCCCCGAAGCGGCACGACGCTCCTCGAGCAGATGCTCGACCGCCACCCGGCCATCGGCGGGATCGGCGAGTACGACGGCATCAACACCCTGGGCACGGCCGTGGCCGGCCAAGGCGTGTGGCCGGGCGGCCTGGCAATGCTCGATTCGGGCGTGGCCGCCGCGCTGCAGGCGGAGTACCTGGCCGGCGCCGGGGTCACCCAGCGCGCGGGCACGGCCTGGACATTCGACAAGTCGCTCCACACCTGGCACTGGCTGCCGGCGGTCGCCGCGGTGCTGCCGGGCGCCGTCTGCCTGCGCATGGAGCGCGACGCGCGCGACACCGCGATCAGCCTCTATCTCTCCAACTTCCACCCGCAGTCGTTCGGATGGACCAAGTCGCTCGACTCGATCCGGCGGGTGATCGCCGCGGAGCGGCGGCTGGCCCCGCTCGGGCTGCGCGCGCTCGGCATCCCGCACGAGGACTTCCGCTACGAGGACCTCGTCGACCGCCCGCGCGAGCACATGGAGCGGATCCTCGCGCGCATGGGCCTGCCGTGGGACGACGCGGTGCTTGCCCCCGAGGCGAACACGCGTACGGTGCTCACGCTGAGCCACGAGCAGGTGCGCCGCTCGATCAACCGCAGCTCGATCGGCCGGTGGAAGAACTACGAGTTCGCGTTCGGCCCGGAATGGTCGTGACCCGCCCGCCGCACCGCTAGGATCGCCCCCATGCCCACCACCCCGAAGCAGCGGATCGAGCTCGAGCGCCTGCTCGCGCAGGGCCGCTTCGTCGAGGCGAAGGAGCTCGCCGGCACCATCATCGAGCAGAGCCCGCGGGACGGCGAGGCGTGGCTCGCGGTGGCGCGGTGCGCGATCGGGCTCGGGCGCTGGCGCGCGGCCGAGGGGTTCCTGGAGCGCCACGTGGCCGCGGACCGTGCGCTTGCATCCGACCCGCGCGTGCCGTTCACCTGGGCGATCGTCGACCACTACCTCGGGCGCAGCGCGCGGGCCGTCGACCGGCTGCGGGCGCTGATCGCGGCGAACGCCCCGAACGCCGTGGACGCGCACTGCTTCCTGGCGGACATCCTGCACCGCAGCGGCAGGCGCGACGAGATGCGTGCGCTGGTCCAGGCGGGCGGCCCATGGCTCAAGGACGTCCGCGGCCGCATCATGGCGGCGCGCATCCGTGCCGTCACGGACCGCGCGGGCGCGATCGCGGACCTCGAGGCGATCGCGCGCGGCGCGGGCGAGCCCGCGATGCGCCGCAACGCAGGCTTCGAGGCCGTCCAGCTCCTCGACGCGGCCGGCGAGTACCGGCGCGCGTTCGACCTTGCGGCATTCCTGCACCAGTCCACCGGCGCCGCGTTCGACGACTTCGCGTTCCGCGAGAACATCGAACTGCAGCGGCAGCTCCTCGAGCGAGGCAAGGCGTGGTTCACGCCGCGCGTGCCGGAGGTCGAGGGAATCGCGCTCGTCGCCGGCATGCCCCGCAGCGGCACCACGCTCCTCGAGCAGATGCTCGACCGCCACCCGATGGTCGCGGGGATCGGCGAGTACGAGGGCCTGGTCGCGGTCGGCAACATGCTCAGCTACCTGGGCGCCTGGCCGCGCGGGCTGGGCATGCTGCGGCAGGAGGACGCCCTGCGCATGCAGCGCGAGTACCTGGCCGATGCGCGCACGACGGACGTCGCGAGCAAGAAGTGGCTCCTCGACAAGAGCCTCCAGACCTGGATGTGGCTGCCGGCGGTGGCGGCCATCCTGCCCGGCGCACGCATCCTCCACATGGCCCGCGACCCGCGCGACGCCGCGGTGAGCCTCTTCCTCGGGAACTTCAAGCCCGCCGCGTTCCCGTGGACGCGCAGCGCGGACTCGATCCGCACGGTGATGGAGCTCGAGCGCAGGCACGCCATCCCGGCGATGGAGGCCCTGGGCCTGAAGCACGTGGCGATCGTCTACGAGCGGCTCGTCGACGACCCGGCGGGGCATGCGCGGCAGGTGTGCGAGCTCCTCGGCATCCCCATGGACGACGCCATGCTCGCGCCCGAGCGCAACGAGCGCACCGTGCTCACCCTGAGCCACGAGCAGGTGCGGCGCCCGATCAACCGGGGCTCGATCGGGCGGTGGAAGAACTACGAGTGGATGTTCCGGGACGGCTGGGACGCCCTGGCGGCGGCCCATGACGCGCGGCGCTAGCGCACACCCGAGGGCGATCGCCTCGCAAGCGACCGCCCGCCGCCGGACACCGCGACCACCCAGACGTCCTTCCGCGGCACGGGGCCTGCGGAGAAGTCCATGCGCCCGGTGACGCCGCGGAAGTCCCGCGTCGCCGCGAGCGCGGCGGCGATCGCCGACGGGTCGTCGCTTCCGGCGCGGCGTCGCGCGTCAATCGCCAGGCGCGCCGCGTCGTAGCCGAGCGCCGCGAACGCCGTCGGCGGCGTACGGAAGGAGCGCGCGAACGACTCCGC
>JBILFU010000170.1:0-4765 GCA_044351405.1 Phycisphaerales bacterium | reverse complement strand
CGCGCGGGACCATCAGGCTCTTGGCGGTCATGTCCCCGACGCGGAGCGCCCGCTCGAAGATGCGGTGCTCCATCGGGTCGAAGACGCCGGTGCTGGCGGCGCGCGCGACGATCGCGCGGATGTCCTCCTCGTTGACCTCGTCGCGCCGTGCCCGGATGCCGATCGCCGACAGCATCCGCTCGGTGGACGACGTGAGGATCCAGATCGGGCCCGCGGCGAACCAGGAGATGCCGGAGAGCACGGGCGCGATGATGGACGCCACCGCCTCCGGGTGGGCGAGCGCGATGCGCTTCGGGATGAGCTCTCCGAAGACAAGCATGCCGTAGGTGAGCCCCAGCACCACCAGGCCGAGCGAGATGGCCTCGGAGTGCGGGGCAAGCGCGGGAACGGACCCCACCCATTCCGCCACGTGCCCGACGAGCTCCCGCTCCCCGTAGGCGCCCTGCAGGATCGCCACGAGGGTGATCCCGACCTGGACGGTCGAGAGGAATCGTGTTGGTTCGCGCGCCAGCGCCATGGCCATCCGGGCACCGCGGTGGCCGCCGTCCGCCATGGACTGGAGCCTCGAGTGCCGGGAGGTCATCATCGCCAGCTCGCTCGCCGCGAGGACGGCGTTCACGAGCAGCAGCACCGTCAGGATGGAGAGCGTGACGATCATCGTGCCGCCGCCAAGGCCGCCTCCGCGGCCTTCCGGCGCCACGCAAGGTACGGCATCAGCGCCGGGAGGAGCCCCAGCGCACCCGCGGCGGCGGTCGCCGCCACCAGCCCGCCGTGCGTATCGCCTGCGGCGAGCCCCGCGAGCGGCCCGACCACGTACCCGGCGCCGATCAGCGCCTCGAACGTGCCGCCGGCATCGACCTCCGCGCCGCCCACGGCCATGGCGTAGTAGAGGCTGGCGAAGTAGAGGATCCCGTGTCCCGCGCCGAAGGCGACGAGCCCGGCGAGCATCGCCGGCGCGCTTCCCGCGAACGCCGTCAGCGCGAACCCGCCGGCGAGGAGCGCGAGCCCGACGGCGAGCGTCGCCCATCGCCCGTGCCAGAAGCTGGCGAGCCCCATCAGGAGCACCGTGCCCATCCGCGCGAACATCCAGGCCGAGGCGAGCGGCGTCTTCCATCCGTCCTCGAGCCCGAGGTCGAGGAGGAGGAACGGCAGCACCGGCCCGATCACCGAGATGAAGACGTACGAGGTCGGCATCACGAAGCGCGTCGCGCGCAGGAGGTACGGGTACTGCGGCGCGATGTGCGTGTGCGCGTGCTCCGGCGGGTGCGGCGCGGGGCTCGCGGGGAACCAGCGCAGGACGACCATCGACGCCGCGGAGACGGGCACCATCCCGACCAGCGACCATGCCGCCATCCCCGAGGCGACGAGCGGCGCCATCACCAGGAGCGCGACGCCCGTCGCCGACATCCAGGTCACGTTGAAGACCGCGATCGACCGGCGCATGCTTCCGCCGTGGCGGCCGCTCGAGACGTAGCTCTCCATCACGGGCCACATCGCGGCCCCGGCGGCGCTCAGGACGCATGCGGCCACGATGACGCCCGTGCTCCCGGCGAGCGCCAGGAGCGACGTCCCGGCCTGCAGCACGAAGATCCCCGCGAGCCACCCGCGCGGCGTGCAGCGGCCGGCCGCCGAGAGCCGACGCAGGACGGGTCCCGCCGCGAGCGCCACCGCCACGTAGAGCGCCGCCTCGGCCAGCGCGAGCGCCAGGTTCTCCCCCTGCGTGAAGCCGTACTCGCGCTCGGTGACGAACGGCACGCCCGACCACAGCACGCCGCTCCCGAGCGAGTTCATCCACGTCACCGAGAGCATCGCCCAACGCGGGACCTCGGCATGCCGGACTGCGTGGGAATCGGCGCCGGCGGCCATGGGGCGGGGAGGATAGGTCCCCGTGGCGCGGCGGCGGCCGCACCCGTACACTTTCCCGCGTCCGGCCTCCGGACGACAAGTCTTCGTAGCTCAATTGGATAGAGCGCCGCCCTCCGAAGGCGGAGGTTGTGGGTTCGACCCCCGCCGAAGACGTTCACCCCCGCAGCGCATGACAGACGCCACGCCCCCCGCCTCGCATGCGCCCCTGGCGATCCGCGACTTCCAGCGGATGATCCACGAACGCTACTACGCCACGGACAGCGCCCGCGGCGCCGGGAAGACCTTCCTCTGGTTCGCCGAGGAGGTGGGGGAGCTCGCGCACGCGCTCGGCAAGCTCGAGAAGGGGACCCCCGACCGCGCGAACCTCGAGGAGGAGTTCGCCGACGTGCTCGCGTGGCTGACCACGCTCGCGAACATCTCGGGCATCGACCTCGAGCAGGCGATCCGCGCCAAGTACCTCGCGGACGGCGGGCCGAAGGGCACCAAGTGACGTTCGTCCCCGGCGAGGGCTGCGCGATCTGCGCCATCCACGCCGATGCCGCGGGCTACGGGGACCTGGAGTGCCACCGCGGACGTCGGTGGATCGTCCGCCACCACCCGCTGCCGGCGCCGCTCGCGGGCTGGACCTTCCTGTGCTCGGTGCGCCACGTGCAGGGGCCCGCGGACCTGGACGACGCGGAGGCCGCGGAACTGGGTCCCGCGCTCCGCACGGTGTCCCGTGCCGTCCGTGACCTCTCCGGCTGCGATCGCGTCTACGCCATCGCCTTCGGCCAGGGCGCGCCGCACCTCCACGTCCACCTGGCGCCCCGGTTCGACGCCGACGACACCACCCGCGCGTGGAGCGTCGCCGACCGCTACCGCGCCGTCGAGCGCGGGGACCGTCCGGCGGCCGAGCCGTCCGAGGTCCGGAGGTTCGTCGCCGCGATGCGTTCCCGCCTGCGCGGGACGGGCATCGACTAGCGCCGCCGGGCTCGCGTGCGTAGCCTCGCCCGCGGCATGGACGCCGCCCGACGATCCCGTCTCGCCCCGGCCCCGGTGCCGGCCGCCGTCCCGGTCCGCCTGACGGAGCGGACGCGCGCCGCGATCCGCGAGGATGCGCTGGACTTCGTCAGCAGGCGCTACGGGCTGGAGACGGCGCAGCGCTCGGCGCTCGGCGCGATCCCCATCCGCTGGCGGCGCGGCCGCGGCGCGAGCGCCTACTACCCGCGGCGCGCCCACGGCTTCGCGGGACCGCACATCCTGCTTCGCGTCGCGCCGGGCGCCACGGCACGGTGGCACACCTACCGCCGCGCCGGCGCCCGCTACGCGACGCCGCCGGGCGGGATCGAGCTCGACGCGCGGACGCTCGCCGTCGCGGTGCTGGTGCACGAGTACACGCACGCGCTGCAGCACGGCGCCGCCGGAGGCCTCCGCCGTCGGTTCAGCGAGGTGGAGACCACGGGCAACGAGATCGAGTTCATCCGGCTGCGCGCGCCCGAGGCCTTCGCGCAGCTGGTGCCGGTGGTGCGCCGTCCGCGCCGCGCGGCCAAGGGACGCGCGCGCGGCGCCGCCGCGCGCGGCACGGCGCTCGCGGCGCTGCGCGCGATCGTCCTCCGCGCCGCGGGACGGCTGGCGGGGCTCGTCAGCGCGCCGCCGCCGCCGACCCGGCGACGAACCCGCTCGCCCAGGCCCACTGGAAGTTGAAGCCGCCGATCCGGCCGTCGACGTCGAGGACCTCGCCGGCCAGGTACAGGCCCGGGACGAGCCGGCTCTCCATGGTCTCCAGCCGCACCTCGGAGAGCGGCACGCCGCCCGCGGTCGCCTCGGCGAACGTGTAGCCGCGGTCGCCCTCCACCGGGAGCGGCGTCGCCGCCACCAGCTGCGCGAGCCCGCGGCGACGTTCGCGCGGCAGCTGCTGCGCGGTCGATGCGTGGTCGACGCCCGCGGCCTCGCAGATCGCGCGCGCCAGGCGCTCCGGAAGCCGCTCGCGGAGCGTCGCCCCGACCGAACGGGCCTTGGCACCGACGAGCCACGCATCGACGCGCTCGGGATCCTCGCCCGGAATCCACGAGAGCTCGAGCCGGGCGGCGGGATCGTCGAGGTGCGCGTGCGTCCAGTGCCGGCTGATGTTGAGGACGCTCGGGCCCGACAGCCCGAAGTGCGTGCAGAGCGTGCTGTCCGCGAAGGACGCGAGCCGCTTGCCGGTGCCCGAGCGCAGCACGAGCTCGGCCGGGACGGTCAGCCCGCTGAGTGCGCGGATCCAGTGGCCCTCGGCAAGCCTGAGCGGCACCAGTGCCGGCACCACGCGGTCGGTGACCGAGTGCCCCAGCCTTCGGGCGATCTCGAGGCCCGCGCCGTCGGAGCCGGACTTGGGGAGGGCCTTCCCGCCCGTGCACAGGACCACGCGCCGGGCGAGCACGGTGCCGCGGTCCGACTCCACCGCGAACCCGCCGTCCGCCGCGGCCACGTCGCGGACGCGGTCGGGATGCGAGAGCTCCGCGCCGGCGGCGCGCACGGCGGCGAGCAGCGCATCGAGCACGGTGTGCGCGTCGTCGGTGACGGGGAACAGCTTTCCGGTCTCCTCGCGCTTCAGCTCGACGCCGAGCTCCGCGAAGAAGGCCACGGTGCGGTCGACGCCGAACCGTCGGAGCACCTTGCGGATCGCGGGCGGGGTGCTTCCCGCGTAGTCGGCGTCGTCCACGCGCCAGTGCGTCACGTTGCAGCGGCCGCCGCCGGCCACCAGGATCTTGGCGCCGAGCCGCGCCGCTCCGTCGAGGGCCATGACGCGCGGCGCCCCGGCGCCGGGCGCGGCCTGCGCCGTGCGGCCGGCCCAGACGGCGGCGAAGAGCCCGGCGGCGCCCGCGCCCACCACGGCGACGTCGACGCGGCGCGTGTCGCTCACCTGCGGTCCGCCGCGGGC
>JBILFU010000110.1:0-6443 GCA_044351405.1 Phycisphaerales bacterium | reverse complement strand
CGCATCCTCCTGAAGCGCGAGGACCTCGCGCACACGGGCGCGCACAAGATCAACAACACGATGGGGCAGGCGCTGCTGGCCATGCGCATGGGCAAGAGGCGCGTGATCGCGGAGACGGGCGCCGGCCAGCACGGCGTGGCCACCGCGACCGCCTGCGCGCACTTCGGGATCCCCTGCGAGATCTACATGGGCGCGGAGGACGTGCGCCGCCAGGCGCTCAACGTCTTCCGGATGCGCCTCATGGGCGCCAAGGTGAACGAGGTGACGACCGGCAGCCGGACGCTCAAGGACGCCACCAACGAGGCGATGCGCGACTGGATGGGCTCGGTCGGCGACACCCACTACATCCTCGGGAGCGTGGTCGGGCCGCATCCGTTCCCGGAAATCGTGCGGGACTTCCAGAGCGTGATCGGGCGCGAGTGCCGCGCGCAGTGCATGGAGCGCCTCGGCCGGCTGCCGGACGCCGTGGTGGCGTGCGTCGGCGGCGGCTCGAACGCCGCCGGCATCTTCTGGCCGTTCGTCGACGACGCCGGTGTCCGCCTGTTGGGCGTCGAGGCCGGCGGGCGCGGCCCGGCGGCGGGCGACCACGCCGCGCCGCTGTCGCACGGCTCGCCGGGCGTGCTGCACGGCTCGCTGAGCTACGTGCTGCAGGACGCGAGCGGGCAGACCGCCGACGTCCACAGCTGCAGCGCGGGCCTCGACTACCCGGGCGTCGGCCCCGAGCACAGCTACTGGAAGGACGCCGGACGCGTCGAGTACGTGGCCGCGACCGACGCGGAGGCGCTCGCGGCCTTCGACCTCCTCGCGCGCTGCGAGGGGATCATCCCCGCGCTCGAGACGAGCCACGCCGTGCACGCGGCCGTCGCCCTGGCGCGCACCATGCCCCGCGACGCCACGGTCGTCATCAACGTCAGCGGCCGCGGCGACAAGGACGTGAACGAGGTCATCCGCCTGCGCGGCGGCTGACGACGAGGGAAGGTTCCCTGCCGGGCACCGCGCGCACGGGATCCTTCCCCGTGCGCGGACGGCGATCTCGCCGGATTCGGCGCGCGGCGCACCCAAGCCATTGAATCGCGCTCGCGCCGCGCGCACCATCCCGCCCTCGCCCCGCACCGCCGCACGTCGCGTCGGCGCGGAGGCGCAGGAGGGATGAACGCCATGGGAAGACACGATGCATGGATCGCGGCCGCCGCCTTCGCGGCGCTGGCCGCGTGCGGGACGGCGGAGGCCGTCGTGGTGCTCGGCAACGGGCAGTCGATCTCGGTGACGGACCTGTTCGCCTCGGGGAGCGACCGCAAGGTGCTCGTCGGCGACAAGCTCTTCACCTTCAAGTCGATCCGGTCGTCGACGATCTCCTTCGGGCACCTGCGGATCGCCGGGTACGTGGCGTCCGCCGCGTCCCGGAGCGGAGGCGCGGCCTTCGGCTTCGACCTCGTCGGCCAGGTCGGCGACTTCACGCCGGGCAACGGCGGCATGGCGGAGATCAACCTGCAGTACGAGGTCGAGGTGGAGGCCGGTGCCTACGCCGCCGACTGGCGCATCTGCGACACGGGACTCTCCTTCGACGGGATGGCGTCCGGGACGGGCTCGTTCGCGCGCGTCGACGAGACCATCATCGACCGCGACACCAACCGGTTCCTCGGCAACATGTCGGCGTTCTGGAATGCCGGACCGCCGGTGCAGACCCGGCTCTCCACCTCGGTGGACTACCGGTCGCTCCCGGGCGCCCAGCACGGGTTCCGCGCGCTCGAGGTGAACAAGGACCTGAAGTTCTTCGCGGCCGGCGCCAACGGATGGTCCGCCGCATCGTTCGTCCGGCAGGAGTTCACCCAGTTCCAGGCGCCCTCGCCCGGTCCGCTGGCCCTCGTCTGCCTCTCCGGAATCCTCGGCGCCGGTCGGCGCCGTCGGAATGCATGAAACGCACTGACTCTCATCAAAGAAAGGGAATGCACATGAAGAATCGCCTGTTCGCGTCCGCCTTCGCCGCCATCGCGGCAATCCTGCCCGCCGGTACCGCCGGCGCGGAGATCGTCCTCGGCAACGGGGACACCGTCAGCCTCGCCACGGTCCTCGCCTCCGAGGACCGCAGGGTGCGCATCGACGACAAGGTCTTCACCTTCGATTCGTACTCCTCGAGCGTCTTCGAGGCCGGCGAGCTCACGCTCATCGGCTTCATCGCCGCCAACGGCAGCCCCGGCTACCGCAACGTCGGCTTCGACCTGACCGGTCCGTTCGGCGACGGCAGCCCCGGCGACGGCGGAGTCCACGAGGCCAACCTGCAGTACACGGTGGAGGTCTCCGCCGAAGCGTACGAGCGCGGCATCCGCCTCTGCGACGTGAAGAGCGTCTTCAACGGCTCTTCGGGCGGTGCCGGATCCTTCAGCCGCGTCGACGAGTCGATCTTCGACGTCGACAACAACCAGTTCCTCGGCCAGCTGTCGGTCTTCGACATCGCCGGCGACCCGCAGCAGACGCAGCTCGAGGACTACGCCGACTACTGCCTGCTCAACCAGGGCATGGGGTACCGCGCGTTCGAGGTCAACAAGGACATGAAGTTCTTCGCGGCCCTCGAGAGCGGCTTCGCCACGGCGTCGTTCATCCGCCAGGAGTTCAGCCAGATCCCGGCGCCGGGCGCGATCGCCCTGCTGGGCGCGGCCGGCCTGGTCGGCTCGCGCCGGCGCCGCTGAGGGGCGGACGGGAGGGACGGACCGGCGCATGCGCCGGGTCCATGAATGCGCGCGGGGCCGGATGACCGATAGGATCATCCGGCCCCGCGCCGACATGGACCGTCGCACGATGCGCATCCCCGCCCTCGCCGTGCTGCTCGCCGCAGCCTTCGTTCCCGCAGCGACATCGCATGCCGGGGAGGCCTCGCCGCGCCGGCAGGCCGTCCCGAGGCAGGACCTGCGCGCGCAGGTGGACGAGGCCGTGCGCTCCAGCGGGCTCGCAGGCGCCTCGGTCGCGGTGAGCGTGGTCGACATCGCCACCGGCAACGTGCTGCTCGCGCAGCGCGGCGACGAGCAGCTGATCCCGGCGAGCAACATGAAGGTGCTCACCACGGGCGCCGCGCTCCACGTGCTGGGCCCGTCCTTCGAGTTCCGCACCCGCATGGTGCGCTCCGGCGACTGCCTGACGGTGGTGGGCGACGGCGACCCGTCCTTCGGCGATCCGGCCTTCCTGGCGGAGCTCATCCACGTCGACGCGGCGGGCGCCAAGCGCAAGGGACTGTCCGCGGAGCAGCTGGTCGACCTCTGGGCGCAGGCCGCGCGCCGGGCCGGCGTGACGGCGGCGCGGGAAGTCGTCGTGGACGACCGGGTGTTCGACCGTGAGTTCGTGCACCCGTCGTGGCCTGCGGACCAGCTGGACAACTCGTACTGCGCGCAGGTGGCCGGGCTGAACTTCCACGAGAACGTGCTGCTGGCGACGGTGGGCGCGGACGGCGGCCGCCCGGCCGTGCTGAAGTGGGATCCGCCCGCGCCGTGGCTGCGGGCCGCGCCCGCGGCCAACGCGACGGTCAACGCCCAGGGCAAGAAGGCCCCCGACTTCGGCTTCCGCCGCGACGAGGCGGACCCGGGCCGCTTCGTCCTGTGGGGCAACCTGCGCCTGGCCAAGGGCGCGCCGCCCCCCGCCTTTCCCATCTGCGTGCGGGACATGCCCGCGTTCTTCGCGCGCTTCGTGGCCGCGCGCCTCGCGGCGGCGGGCATCGCCGTCGGTGCCGCGCGGACCGCCTCCGCCGCCGATCCGCCCGCCGGGGACGGCGCGCTCGGGCCCGCGGTCCGGATGTCCATCGCCAAGGTGATCGAGCGCTGCAACGAGGAGAGCCAGAACATGTACGCGGAGTCGCTCCTCAAGCGCATGGGCGCGGCACGCACCGGGAAGCCCGGCAGCTGGGCCAGCGGGTGCGAGGCCGTCGCGGCGGCGATCGCGGAGCGCCTTGGGCCGCAGGCGCGGGCCGCGTACGTCGGCTCCGACGGCAGCGGCCTCTCGCGCGGGAATCGCGTCACCGCCAACCTGCTGGCACGGTGGATCGCGTCGCTGGCGGCGGATCCGGCGCTGGGCGCGCCATTCGTGGCCAGCCTGGCCCAGGCCGGGCACGAGGGCACGGTTCAGAAGCGGTTCGACGCGGAAGCGCTGCGCGCGATGGGCGCCGAGATCCACTGCAAGACGGGCTACATCAACGGGGTCAGCTGCCTGTCGGGGTGCGCGGGTCCCGCGGGCGCCACCCCGCGCTACGCGTTCAGCGTGCTCTGCAACGACCTCGGCAAGGTGAAGGACGGCATCCGCAAGGCGAAGGACCTGCAGGAGCGCGTGGCGATGGCGCTTGCGAAGGGCGGCTGAGATGCTCGCGCGTTCGTTCACGCGGGCCCCTGGCCTTCCCTTCGTAGCCTGCGCGTGCGCCGTGGCGCTGTGCCTTGCCGCCGGGAATGCCGTGCCGGGGGGCTTCGGCAGGCTCTCGATCATGGGCATGGCGGCGGCCCTCGCGCTCGCATGCGCGTTCGTGCTGCGCGCGGCGCTCGCCGCGGCGGTGGCGTCGCGGACGGGTGGACTCCGCGAGGCCGCGCGCCAGCCGGGCTGGTGGACGGTGCCGGCTGCCTGCGCCGCCCTGCTGGCGGGTGCGCTCTCTCCGCTCCCGTCGCGGATCATGTTCCTCCTGGTCCGGCCCGGCCTCGAGGCGGCCCGGGCCGCAGCGCCGGGTACCGCCGTGGGTCTCTGGCCCATCCCGGGCGGCGGCCTGGTGCATGCGGCGTCGCTCGCGCGCCTGGCGGAGACGCCGCCGCTCGAGTCCCACCCAGGATGGACGGCGGGCGGCACCTCGGTGCTCCTGCCCCGCACCGGCTTCCTCATGGACCACGGCTGCTACGTCCACCTCCCCAACCTGCCGCCGGGGGAGCACCCCGGATTTCTCGAGCCCCTCGGCGGAGGCTGGTTCGCGGCGCGCTACGAGGACTGAACTCGTTCGACGGGAGCGCCGGGCGCGGAATTCCCCCGAAACACGGGGAGCTGTCCGCGCCCTCCTACACTGCCCCGGATGCGGACGGAGCCGCACAGTCCCGCGCAGGAAGCGCAGCTCGCGCCCGAGGTGCTCGAGGAGGTCCGCCGCATCTGGGGGTTCGACGCCCTGCGTCCGCTGCAGGCGGAGGCGATCGCCGCCGGGATCGCCGGCCGCGACAGCCTCCTCGTGATGCCCACGGGCGGCGGCAAGAGCCTCTGCTACCAGGTGCCGCCGCTCGCGGCAGCCCTCGCGGGCGAGCGCCGGATCGACGTCTGCGTGTCGCCGCTCATCGCCCTCATGAAGGACCAGGTCGACGGGCTTCGCTCGAACGGCTACCCGGCCGCCGCGCTCCACTCGGGGATGCCCGCGGACGAGCGCGACGCCGTGCGCCGGAGCGTCCGCGACGGCGAGGTGCGGCTCCTCTTCGTCTCGCCGGAGCGGCTCCTGGCACCCGGGTTCGACGCCTGGCTCGGCTCGGTGGGCGTGCGCGCGATCGCCATCGACGAGGCGCACTGCATCAGCCAGTGGGGCCACGACTTCCGCCCCGAGTACCGGCAGATCGCGTCGCTGCGCGCCACGTTCCCGCACGCGAGCCTCCATGCCTGCACCGCGACCGCCACCCCGCGCGTGCGCCGCGACATCGCCGCGCAGCTCGAGCTGCGGGACCCGGTCGAGCTCGTCGGCAGCTTCGACCGGCCGAACCTCGTCTACCGGATCGAGCCGCGGGTCGACGGGCGGCGCCAGCTCCTCGAGGTCATCGGCCGCCACCGCGGCGATGCCGTCATCGTCTACTGCCTGAGCCGCAAGGACACGGAGTCGCTCGCGGAGTTCCTGCGCAAGGAGGGCTTCGGGGCCGCCGCGTACCACGCCGGCATGCAGGCCGACCGGCGCGCCAAGGTGCAGGAGGACTTCGCGGAGGAGCGGCTCGACATCGTGGTGGCGACCGTCGCCTTCGGCATGGGCATCGACCGCAGCAACGTGCGCGCCGTGGTGCACATGACCATGCCGAAGTCGATCGAGCACTACCAGCAGGAGACCGGCCGCGCCGGCCGCGACGGGCTCGAGAGCGAGTGCGTGCTGTTCCATTCCTACGCCGACGTGGTGAAGTGGAGCTCGATCGCGGAGGGAAGCGCCGACGAGGCCCGCGCCCGACTGGAGGACATGGGTGCGGAGCCCGAGGCGTTCGCGGCGCTCGACGAGTCGCTCGCGCAGGGGCGCGCCCAGCTCGAGGCGATGCAGCGGCTGGCCGCGAGCCCCGTGTGCAGGCACCGCTGGATCGTCGAGCACTTCGGGCAGCGGTTCGAGCCCGCCGCCCGCGACGAACGCAGCCCGGACGGGGGCACCTGCGGCGCGTGCGACGTGTGCCTGGGCGAGGTGCGCATGGTGCCGGACTCGACCACCGTCGCCCGCAAGCTCCTGAGCGCGGTGGTCCGCACCGGCCAGCGCTACG
>JBILFU010000109.1:0-6489 GCA_044351405.1 Phycisphaerales bacterium | reverse complement strand
GGCATCCGCTGGTCGAACCAAGGCGGCGGCAGCGGCACGCTGTGGGTCGCCGACTACGCGCGCCCGCGTGCGTTCCGAGTGCCTGCCGTGCCGGGCAAGCTCGGGCTCGGCGGCGAGACGTCGCTTGACTTCGCGGCCGCGCCCAACGGCTCCGGCGGCGCCGACGGCCTGGCGATCGACGCGCAGGGCAACGCCTGGATCGCGCTCCCCGGCCACGACCGGATCGCGGTCGTGGCCGCCGACGGCACCCCGCGCGGATTCCTCGACGTCCCCGACGGCCCGTCCAACTGCGCCTTCGGCGGCGAGGACGGCAAGACGCTCTTCATCACGACGCGCTCGACGGTGCGGAGCGTGCCGACGCTGGTCGAGGGGACGTGGGTGGCGCGCGCGTCCCCGAGGGCGGCGCCCGCATCACCGGCGCCTGCCGCCGCGCCCGAGGCGCCCTGATCACGAAAGCGGTGGGGAGAGGATTCGAACCCCTGAGACCCTCGCGGGTCTGCTCGATTTCAAGTCGAGTGCCTTCAACCGCTCAGCCACCCCACCCGTTGTCCATGCATGCGCGGGCCCGCCGCGGCCGATGCGCGCTCAGGTGGCGCGCACGGTGACCTTCTCGACGAGCCCCGCGTTGATCTTCTGCGCGCCCGAGCCGAGCTCGCCGATCGGGTCCGGCGGGACGATGTCGACCACCTTGTCCCCGAGCCTCGCCTCGCCGCGCTTGACCTTCGCCTCGAAGTCCTTGCACTCCTTGAGCAGGCGGTCGAGGATCTCGTTCTCCGGCACGTTGGCCACGCGCTGCCCCTGCACGTAGATGATGCCGCGGCGGTCACCCGCGAAGACCGCGACGTCCGCGCCCTCGGCCTCGCCGGGGCCGTTGACGATGCAGCCCATGACGGCGACCTTGATGGGGAGCTCGATCTCGGCGGCGAGCTTGACCTCGACCTCCTTGACCAGCGTGAAGAGATCCACCTGGATGCGCCCGCAGGTCGGGCAGGCGATCAGCTCCACGCCCTTGCGCTCGCGCTTGCCGAGGCAATAGAGGATCTCGAGACCGTCCTTCACCTCGTCGATGTGGTCGCTGGCGTAGCTGATGCGCAGCGTGTCGCCGATGCCGTTGGCGATCAGCGTGCTCAGGGCCGCCACGCTGCGGATCGCGCCGGTCGACTTGGGCCCGGCGTGGGTCACGCCCAGGTGCAGCGGGTAGTCGAAGCGGTCGGCGATCTCGGTGTAGATGTCGATCACCAGCGCCGGGTCCATGCTCTTGGCGCTGATGACGACGTCGTGGAAGTCGCGGGCGTGGAAGATCTCGAGGTACTCCTCGAGCTTCGCGATCATCAGGGCGAGCAGGTGCCCCGACTTGTGCCCGGCGAAGTACTTGCCGAGCTCCTCCATCCGCCTCTGCTTGTCCTTGCGCTCGATGATCGAGCCCTCGTTGACGCCGATCCGGATCGGGATCCTCCGCTCCTTGCAGGCGTCGATCACCTTGTTGACCTGGTCGCGGTCGTTGATGTTGCCGGGGTTGAGGCGGATCTTGTGGATGCCGGCCTCGACCGCCTCCAGCGCGCGCTGGTAGTGGAAGTGGACGTCCGCCACCACCGGAACCTTCACCTGCTTCAGGATCTCCTTGAGCGCCTCGGTGTCCTTGCGCTCGGGCACGGCCACGCGGACCACGTCGGCGCCGGCCTGGCGGTAGCGCTCGATCTCCGCGACGCAGGCGTCGATCTCGTGCGTGTATCCCGCGGTCATGGTCTGCACCAGGATCGGGGCGTCGCCGCCGATGGCCTTGCGGCCGGTCGTCGAGTCGCCGATCCACACCTGGCGCGTCTTCCTGCGTTCCTGCATAGGCCGGGAAGTGTAGCCCCGCGGGACGCGAGGCCGTCCCGGCGCGCCGCTGCGGCAAAGTTATGATCCGCCGCATGACCTCGGCGACTACCGCGAACGTGCCCGCCTACCTCCGCACCCGCCTGTCGCTGATGATGTTCCTGCAGTACGCCACCTGGGGCGCGTGGCTCCCGATCCTCTACGCGTACCTCAGCGGCCACCTCAAGTTCACGGGCGCCGAGATCGGGTACTGCTTCTCGGCGGGCGCGCTGGGCGCGATCTTCGGGCCCTTCATCGCCGGCCAGCTCGCCGACCGCACCTTCGCCACGCAGAAGCTCCTGGGCGTCAGCCACCTCGTGGGCGCCGTGCTCGTCTACCTGATGGGGCAGACGGGCGACTTCAAGCTGTTCCTGGCGCTCTCCGCCCTCTACGGCTTCGTGTACGCGCCCACCATGGCGCTCACCAACTCGCTGGCGTTCGCGCACCTTCCCAACCGCGACCAGGACTTCGGCCCGGTCCGCCTGTGGGGCACGATCGGCTGGATCGCCGTCGGCATCACCGTCGGCCAGATCCTGTTCCGCAACCACACGCCGGCGGGCACGCCCGAGGAGGTGATGGCCGCGCAGAACGCAGGGCGCGCCGTGGCCTTCCAGGTGAGCGCCGCCATCGGCGCGCTGATGGGCGTCTACTGCTTCACGCTGCCCGACACGCCGCCCTCCCGCGGCGCGAGGCAGAACACCGCGTGGCTCGAGGCCCTCGGCGAGATCGGCCGACAGCCGCTCCTCATGCTCTTCCTGGTCGCCGTCCCGGTCAGCGTGATCCACCAGTTCTACTTCGTGCAGGCGGACGGGTTCATCTCGGGCGTCCAGGCGAAGGTCGCCGAGAAGACCTGGTTCGACGGCGCCATCAGCCAGGTGTTCGGCGTGGGCGGCGGGCTGATGACGATCGGCCAGATGACCGAGATCCTGGTCCTCGCGGCCATGCCGTTCCTCACCAAGGCGCTCGGCCGCAAGCAGCTCCTGATGGTCGGGCTGGCCGCCTACGCCGGCCGCATGGCGCTGTGGGCCTTCGCGCCGAGCCTGCCGTTCGTGATCGCGGGCATCGCGCTGCACGGGCTGTGCTTCGGGTGCTTCATCTTCGTCGCCTTCATGGTGGTCGACGAGAACACGACCCCCGACGTGCGGGCGACCGCGCAGAACCTCTTCAACCTCGTCATCGTGGGGATCGGCACCATCGTCGGCAGCATCTTCGCCGCCGACATCGTCGGCGGCTGGGCCTCAGAGGGCGGGGCGATGGACTACCGGAAGCTCTTCTCGGTGCCGATGTGGATGGCGCTCGGGTGCCTGGCGCTGGTGCTCGCGTTCTATCCCGGGAAGAAGCCGGCGAGCGCGGGCTGACCTTCACCCGACCGCGCCCTTGGCGCGCTGCTCGCGCTCCCAGTCGGGGTGGAGCTTGAGCTGCGCCTCCTCGCCCGGGATGACGAGCGCCGCGACCGGCGTGCCCTCCCGGAGGGGCGTGCCGTCGAGCGCGGTGATCTCGAACTTGGGCTGGTTGGCGTCGTGGATCGCGAGCGCCTTCTCCAGTTCCTGCTGCTTCTCCACCGGGATCTTCGCCCAGCTCTCGCGGCCGCGGCACTTGGGGAACGCGCTGCAGCCGAGCCACGGGCCGCGCTTGCCGGTGCGCAGGTTCATCATGGTTCCGCACTTGGGGCAGGGGAGCTCGGTGAGGTAGGGCTTCGGGGACGGGAACTTGATCCCGCCCTTGCGGTCGATGTTGAGGACGAACTCCGTCTCGCGGTTGACGCTCGTCAGGAAGTCGCCGAAGCGGCCGGTCCGCAGGATCATCGGCGCGCCGTCCACCGGGCAGCGGATGTCGACCTTCTCCGGGAGGAGCGGCTTGCCCTGGCGGTTGACGGGCGCCGCGTAGCTGCACGCGGGGCCCTCCTTCGGCTTGCGCGCCTTGCCGGTCTTGGTGGGCGGCTGCGGGATCTTCACCTTCTCGTTGAAGCCGCTGCACGAGAGGAACCGCCCGGTCTTGCCCAGCCGGTACTCGCAGCGCCGGCCGCACATCGGGCACGCGTACGGCGACGGGTCGGTCTCCGCCTTCACGTGCTCGAGCTTCATGAGCCCGGCCACGACGCTCCTGAAGGGCTTGTAGAAGTCGCCGAGCATCGCGTGCCACTCGAGCTTGCCGCTCGCGATCTCGTCGAACTCCTCCTCGATGCGACGCGTGTAGCCGACGTCCATGAAGCCGCCCTTGAAGGGCTCCTCGAGGAACGCGCACACGGCCATCCCGATGTCGGTCGCGTGGAACGCGCGGCTCACCTGCTCGACGTACTTGCGGTCCTCGATCGTGTTGATGATCGACGCGTAGGTCGACGGGCGGCCGATTCCCTGCTTCTCGAGCTCGCGCACCAGGCTCGCCTCGTTGAAGCGGCCCGGGGGGTTGGTGAACTTCTGCGCGGGCGCCAGCCAGAAGGGGGCCATCTCCTGGCCCTCCTTCAGGGCAGGGAGCTCCTGGTCGTCGCCCTCGCCGCGGATCCCCGTGACGGTGTAGCCGTCGAAGGTCTGCACGCGGCCGCTCGCGCGGAAGACCGCGCCGGTCGCCTTGTCGCTCCGCTCGAGGAGGACGCTGGTCGAGTCGTACTGGGCGTCGGTCATCTGGCAGGCGACGAAGCGCTGCCAGATGAGGTTGTAGAGGCGCCACTGCTCCTCGTCGAGCGCGCCGCGGAGGCTCTCGGGCGTGCGCCGCACGTTGGTGGGGCGGATCGCCTCGTGGGCCTCCTGCGCGTCCTTGTTGCTGGACCCGTAGAAGCGCGGCTTCTCGGGCAGGTAGCGCGCGCCGTACCGCTCCTCGATGAACCCGCGCACCGCGCCGAGGGCCTCGCCGCTCAGGCTGGTGCTGTCGGTGCGCATGTAGGTGATCAGGCCGACGGGTCCCTCGCCCGGCACGTTGACGCCCTGGTAGAGCATCTGCGCCACGCGCATGGTGCGGTCGGTGCCGAAGCCGAGCGCGTAGCTCGCGCTCGACTGCAGCGTGCTCGTGATGAACGGGGCGCGCGGCTTGCTGCTGGTCCCGCTCCGCTCGATGCTCTTCACGCGGTAGCGCACGCCGGCGCCGATCGTCCCGCGCACCGTGCGCTGCCAGCGGGCGAAGCCGACGGGCTCCACCTCCTTGCGCGCATCGGCCGGGGCCTCGGGCGGGGCCGACTCGACCGCGACGCCCTCCATGCCGACCGCCTCGGCGACGGCCTTCACCCGCGCCGCGAGCGCGTCGCCGGCGTCGTACCAGCGCGGCTCCTGCGGGATGGGGGTCTTGGTGCCCTTGTCCTCGGCGGTCTTGCGGAGCACCCAGTCGGGGACGTCGACCTTGCATGCCGGCGTCCCGAACCCGGGGAGATCCTCGTACTTGGGCACCTCGCGCCCGAGGTCGAGCGGCTTGCCGCCCACCTGGACGAGTTCGCACTCGATGCCGTCGCGCTCGGCGAGCCAGTGCGCCTGCTCCTTGACCGTCGGGCCCTTGCCGCGCTCGTCGCGCCGCGCCATGAACGCGTCCCATTCCCTGGCGAGCGCCGGCCCGCGCTTCGGGTCGGGCGTCATCGCCGCCTCCACCTTCCAGTACTCGTCGGGCTGGAACGCGCGGATCTCGCGCTCGCGGTCGACGACCAGCTTGAGCGCCACGCTCTGCACGCGCCCGGCGCTCAGGCCGCCGGCCACCTTCTTCCAGAGCACGGGGCTCACCATGTAGCCCACGATCCGGTCGAGGATGCGGCGCGCCTGCTGCGCGTTCACCCGGTTCAGGTCGATCGCGCGCGGCTCCTGGAAGGCCTTGAGGATCGCGCTCCGCGTGATCTCGTCGAACTCGACGCGCTTCGCCTGCGTGGGATCCACGCCGAGGAGCTCGGCGAGGTGCCAGGCGATCGCCTCGCCCTCGCGGTCGAGGTCGGTGGCGAACCAGATCTCGCTGGCGCCCTTGGCGAGCTTCTTGAGGGCGGTGACCTGGGTCTTTCGGTCGTCGTCCACCACGTAGGTGGGCTCGAAGTCCCGGTCGAGGTCGACGCCCGGCACCGGCTGCTTGGTGCCCTTGGGGGCGCGCTTCGGCAGGTCGCGGATGTGCCCCTTGGACGCCTCCACCTTGAATCCGGCGCCGAGGTACTTGGTGATCGTCTTGGCCTTGGCCGGGCTCTCGACGATGACCAGCTTGTACGAACCCTTGGGGGCGGGCGCGTCGTCGCCGGCGTCGGCGGGTGCTGCGGGCTTGGAGGATCGCTTGGCCATCGTGAGGTGGGAGAGCGCCGCCGCCGACGGGCGGCTCGGGATGCCCGCTCCATCGGCGGAGGGGCGGTACTTATATGAGGGAGATCACGAACCACCAAACAGGGTGTCGATAACAATCCGGGCCGCGTCGGCCGTGGAAACGCGCGCCCCGTCCACCCAGATGGCCCCGGGAATCGCCTTGAAGCGCCGCAGCCAGGTGCGCTGCTGCCGCGCGTACTGGCGCGTGCGCACCTTGATCTCCTCCTCCGCTTCCTCGATCGAGAGTTCGTGCGCGAAGTGCCGCAGCACCTCGCGGTAGCCGACCGCCTCGATGGCCTGGCGGTTGAGCGGGCCGGCCGCGATCAGGCGCATCACCTCCTGCTCGAGCCCTTCTGCGACCATCGCGTGCACGCGG
>JBILFU010000108.1:0-6532 GCA_044351405.1 Phycisphaerales bacterium | reverse complement strand
TGCGCCGGGTTGTAGCCCCAGCTGTAGTCGCCGGCGAACTCGTTGACGGGCATCAGGGCGATCGCGTTGATGCCCATGTCCCGCAGGTAGTCGAGCTTCTGCGCCGCCGTCGCGAACGTGCCGGGGCCCGAGTGGCCGGCCGGCACGTGGAAGGTGCCCGGGTGCATCTCGTAGGTGACCATCTCCGTCCAGAAGGGGATCTGGAAGTTCTGCGTCTGCCACCGGTAGGCGCTCGGGCTGTAGACGATCGAGTTGCCCTGCGAGTTGGTGAGGGCGCGCGAGCGCGCGTCCTGCCGGTAGTGCAGGGTGGTCCCGTTGCGGAGGATGAACTTGTACTGCGCGCCCGGCTGAACGAACGAGATGTCGCGCGACCACCAGCCGTTGCCCTCGCTCGAGAGCGCGTGGCTCGTCGAGCTCCAGCCGTTGAAGCTGCCGGTCACCCAGACCGCGTTGGCGTTCGGCGCCCACGTGCGGAACGTGGTGCCGGCGATGGCGCCGGAGGTGTACGGGATCGCTCCGACGCCCGGGCGCGAGGAGATCTGCGCGGCGGCGGACGATGCGAGTGCGAGGACAGCGAGGCCGGCGATGAATCTGTGGGGCGTCATCGGGATCTGGAAGGGCTCTTGGACTGGACCAAGAGTATCCCCAACGCCCGTTTCCGGAAGTGAAATCCGGCATTTCGCGGCACCGCCCCTGCCCCCGGCCCGGTTCCGGGGACCTTGCCCGGGGCGCGGGAGGCCCGTCGCCTGCCGGCTCAGTGCCCGAACAGGTTCGTCTGCGCGAACATCCCCTTCGCCTCGAAGTGGCCGAGCGCCTCATCCACGGACCGGAATATCCGGGTTGCGGTCTCCGTGATGAAGGGGCTCGGGTTCTTCTTCGGCTTCCACACCACGTAGACCTCCTTGGTGTGCTCGAACGCGTGGTGCAGCTCGCGCTCCACGCCGCTCGAGAGGCCCGGGGTGCCGCCGGGGAGCTCGGGGACCAGGCTGACGATCATGTCGCTCTGGTCGATGAGCTTGAAGTCGCGCATGTAGATCTGGCCGTCGACGTCGCCCGCGATGTCGAGGATCTCGCGCACGGCGACCTTCATCGGCGGTCCGCCGACGCGGCCGCCGAAGCTGTGCGCCTCGACCTCGATGAAGTCCTTGCCCTGGCGCGCGGCCTCGATGCCGCGGTCGAGCAGGAGCTTCTCGTCGACGTCGCCGGGATCGAAGGTGACGAAGTGCTTCGCGAGCTCCGCGCGGAAGTGGTCGATCTCCGCGAGGACGTCCGGCATGTCGACCACGTGGCTCATCGGGAAGCTCGGGTAGACCTTCCGCATGTCCGGCCGCGTCACCAGGCGCAGCGCCGTCTCCACGGTGTCCTTCTGCCGGCCGCGGCTCAGGATGTAGAAGTTCTGCCCGCACCCGAGCGCCTGCGCCATCAGCTCGGTCGCCAGGATCTCCTCCTCGCGCCAGACCATGCAGTCCTTGAGGGTGGCGTCGATCTCGTGCTCCTGGTGCAGCCGGTGGTGCACGACCTCGATGTTGTCGACCAGGCAGATGAACATGTCCGGCTTGAGCATCTGCAGCTGGTCGAAGTCGAACGCGCTGAAGAGGCCGTGGCGCCAGCGGAACGTGGCGTGCGTGTTGATGACGACGTTCGGGTGCTCGCTCGCCGGGGTCGTCGCGGCGATGACGTCCTTGAGCACCGCGCGCCGCAGGCTCGCGAGGCGCGACCACGGCAGGTCGAGGATCCGGCCCGGGCGCACGTCCGGCGCCTCGGCGTACATCATGTTGCCGACGTTGAAGAGCTCGACCTTCTCGTGGCGCCGCTCGGCCGCGTCGACCACGGCCTGCAGGTAGGGCTTCTTGTCGACGCCGATCTGGCCGGTGACGATCGCTCTCATGGGGCGTCCATCGTAGGGCGCGGCGGCGCCCCCCGCACCGCCGAAGGCCGTTCCGCGCTCACGTCGCGCGCACGAGCAGCACCGCGACGTGGGCCTCGATCGCGCGTCCCTCGCCGACGGCGTCGACGCGCTCGTGCGTCTTCCCCTTCAGGTTGAGGTCCGCCGCGGGAGCCCCCAAGATGTTGGAGAGGTTCTCGACCACCTCGCGCTTGCGGGGGCCCATCCTGGGGCGCTCGCAGACCACGGTCATGTCCATGTTGCCGACGCGCCAGCCGCGCCCACGCATGCGGCGCACGGCCTCCTCGAGGAACGCGCGGCTGTCGCGCCCGTCGTTCTCGGGTGCGCTGTCGGGGAAGAGCTGGCCGATGTCCGGCTCGCCGAGCGCGCCGAGGATCGCGTCCGTCACCGCGTGCAGCAGCACGTCGCCGTCCGAGTGCGCCACCGGGCCGCGGTCGTGCTCGAAGCGGATGCCGCCGATCACGAGCGGCCGGCCCGCGCCCGCGGGCGCGCGGGGCTCCAGGCGGTGCAGGTCGTACCCGTGCCCGATGCGGACGTCCGCGGGCATCGGTCAGGTGTCGGGGTTGTGGCGTTCGTCGCGCGGCGCGCGCGGCTGCGCGACCGGGCCGGGCGCGTCCTTGCCCGCCTGCAGGCGGTAGGACTCGTCGGGCCGGGGCTGCTCGGGCGCCGGCCGGTAGCTGACCACGATCTTGCGGCAGTCGCGCCCCGGGCAGCTCAGGACGTTGTCGAGCGAGCCCGTCTGCGTCCCCTTCTTCCAGAGCGAGTACATCATGCGCGCGGGGCGCTGCGCCGGGTCGTCGCCGCCGTCCTCCTCGAAGTTGAAGGTGAGCTGCTTGCCCGGCGGGATCTCCATGATGAAGAACGGGACGCCGCCCGGGTGCTGCTCGGTGCGGTCGCAGGAGTTCAGCACCATCACCGTGGTCGGCTGCATGGGCGTCGACTCGTAGGTGAAGCCGCCGTCCGTGTGCGGGTAGTAGCCGCCCGACGTGCTGTAGCAGCCGGCCGCGAACGCGGCGGCCGAGAGGACGAGCCCCGGGACGAGGAAGCGGGAGCGGCAGGCGGCGGAGGCGTCGGTCATGGCCATTTCGTCGGCAATCCTACAGGTTCTTCACCAGCGCCGCGAAGGCCTCGCCGCGCCGCTCGAAGTTCGTGAACTGGTCCCAGCTCGCGCAGGCGGGAGAGAGGAGCAGCACGTCGCCATCCCGGGCGCGGCCCGCAGCGGCCGCCACGGCCGCGTCGAGCGTCCCGCAGCGGATCGCCGGCGGGCCGGGCGCGAGCTCGGGCGCCGTGGCGCCGATCGCGTACAGGCCGGCGAGCCGCGGCGCCAGGTCGCGCACCGCGGAGAGGTCCACCTTCTTGTCGTAGCCGCCGGCGATCAGGTGGATGCGCGAGGGGTCGGGGAACGACGCCACCGCGAGGAGCGCGGCATCGGGCGTCGTGCTCTTGGAGTCGTTGTAGCAGCGCATGCCCCGGTGCGTGCCGACGTACTCCAGCCGGTGCGGGAGCGCGCGGAAGCCGGCGAGCCTGGCCGCCAGCGCGGCGCGGTCGGGCCGGGCGCCCTCCGCCCGCACCGCCGCCTCGGCCGCCAGCACCGCAAGCCGCGCGTTGCGGCGCTGGTGCTCGCCGGGGACGTCGGGAAGGTCGATCGCGTCGAGCAGCGCCCGGAGCTCGGCCGCCGGAGGCACGTCGGGCTCCGTCCACCAGGGCGCGGTCCCCGCCTCGCGTGCCACGGCCGCGGCGGCGTCCGGCTGCTCGATGCCGAAGAGCGAGACGAACGCGTCGCCGTCCCGCTGCCAGCGGCGGATCTCCGCCTTGCTCCCGACGTAGTGCGGGAAGCTGCCGTGCCAGTCCAGGTGGTTGGGCGCGAGGTTCGTCAGCACCGCCACGCGCGGCGACCAGGGCTCCAGGCCGCCCATCACCGCGCCCGCGCCCAGCCACCAGAGCATGGCGCTCGAGAGCTCGAGCACCGTCCACTCGCCGGGGCCGGCGGCGGTGCCCAGGAGCGATCCGCCGATGTTGCCGCCGAGGCGCGCGCGCCGTCCGTCGCCGTCGAGCACCAGCGCGGTCATGGTGGCCGTGCTGCTCTTGCCCGCGCTGCCGGTGATGCCCACCGTGCGGTCCCGGTCGAGCGCGTCGATCGCCAGCCGTATCTCGGTGGTGACGGGGACGCCCGCGGCGCGCGCCGCGCGGATGAACGGGTTCTCCCAGGGCTTGGGCACCGCCGGGTTCGCCACCACCAGGTCGGCGCCGGCGAAGTCGCGCTCGTCGTGGCCGCCGAGGCGCAGCTCCACGGAGCCCGCGGCGAGCTCGCCCGCCAGCTCCGCAAGCGGGGCCCGCAGCCTGTCCTCGGGGTCGCGGTCGGTGAGGAGGACGCGGGCGCCGCGCGCGACCAGCCACCGGGTGACGCCGAGTCCCCCGCCGAACTGGCCGAGGCCCATCACCGTGACCCGCCTGCCGCGGAGGGCGTCCGTGCCTCCCGTTCGCTGCGTCATCGCGTCGGCGTGATCGAGGGCGAGGCGGGAAGCGGCGCGAGCAGCCCCATCAGGTCGTCCGCGTAGCTCGTGAGGGTGCGGCGGTCGGTGATCGGGCCGGAGGCGTCGCCGCGGATGAACTGCCGCACGATGCGGTCGTCCTCGGGGAGCCGCTCGGCCTCGTCCTTCGCGAGCGTGCGGATGCGCTCGTACTCGGCGCGGGGGCCGATCTTCAGGCAGCGGCCCTTGTCGAGCATCACCATGCGGTCGGCGATGGTGAAGGCGCTGTCCATCTCGTGGGTCACCACCACGCTGGTCACGCCGAGCTTCCGGGTCAGCGTGATGATCAGCTGGTCGATCTCGGCGCTGGTGACCGGATCCAGGCCGGCGCTCGGCTCGTCGTAGAAGATGATCTCGGGGTCGAGCGCGAGCGCCCGCGCCAGGCCGGCGCGCTTCTTCATGCCGCCCGAGATCTGCGCGGGGAACTTGTCGGCGTGCTCGCGCAGGCCGACGGCCTCGAGCTTCATCTTGACCTGGAGGTCGATGAGGTCCGGGGGCAGGTCGGTGAGCTCGCGCATCGGGAGCGCCACGTTCTCCGCGATGGACATGGACTGGTAGAGCGCCCCGCTCTGGAACAGGATCCCGAAGCGGCGCCGCAGCGCGTCCAGGCGGGTCTCGCCTACCGCCGCGATGTCCTCGCCGAAGAGCCGGATCCGCCCCTGGGACGGGTTGATCGCGCCGATCATGAGGCGCAGCAGCGTGCTCTTGCCGCAGCCCGAGCCGCCCATCACCACAAGCGTCTCCCCGCGGCGCACCTTGAGGTCGAGCCCGGCCAGCACCGTCTGGCCGCCGAAGCGCATGACGAGGTCGTCGACCTCGATCACCGCCTCCGGCTCACCGGTCGGCCGGTCGGGGGGCAGGGGCGTTGGCTGCGGGCTGCTCGTCATCCGGCGGGAACACGATACGCGTTCCGTCGGCGAGCAGGAACTCGAAGCGGCGCACGCGGCCCGAGTCGATGCCGGCGCCCGCCGAGGGCCGGTCGAACGTCACCGTCGCGGGCACGGGTCCGGCAGCCGCGGAGAAGTCGCACTCGAACGCGGCGCGGATCTCCGTCTCCGGAAGCGGCGTCGTCGGCGCCGGCGGCGGCTTGCTCGACATGCGGCAGCCGCGGAACTCGCCGAGCCGCGCGCGGAGCGGCCCCGTCCACGCCGCCAGCGCCTCGGCGGAGGCCTCCCTGCCGGGGGCGGACATCTGCGCTCGGAACGTCGGTGCGTCGCCCGCCCACGCGGCGGCGAGCGCCGCTGCAGGGCGACCGGCCAGGCGCTCGAACTCCCTCCACGTGAGCCAGGCGCCGCCCACCATCAGGGAGCTCGCCACGATCCCGACCGCGATGCCCGCCCACGCCAGCCCGCGTCCGCGCAGGTCCGGCCTTGCGCGCAGCTGGAGCAGCGCCGCCAGGCCGAGCGGCGGCGCCAGGAGGCTCCCCAGCGGCAGCACGGAGAGGACGAGCGCCGCAAGCGCCAGCGGGCTCCACCGCGGGGGCGGCCCGGGCGGGCCGTCGACGTCGGCCCCGTTCACGGCGCACCCTCCGCTGCCGGGATGCGCAGGCGTTCGCCCGCCACCTCGACCTCGATCGAGCGAAGGAGCATCCGCGGCGGCAGGGTGCCCGGCTGGGTGGAGAAGGTCGCGTGCCCGAAGGCCGTGCCCCGCTCGCAGTCCGCGTTGAAGGTGACCGAGACCACCGGGTCTGTCAGTCCGCTTGCCGTCCGGTGCGTGATCGACACGCCCCGCACCGCGCCCAGGCGCTCGAAGCTCGTGCGCGCGAACGCACGCTGCTCGTCCTCCGCGGGCGGCGCGGAGCGCGCGTCCCACTCGGCGGCCTCGGCGGGAAGCGGCGTCATGGCGGCCTCCACGCTCGCCACGGTCTGGGCGTCCATCGACTCCTGCACCTGCTGCTGGAGCGTTCCGAGGAGCCACGCCTCGCCGACCAGGATCACGGTCGCCAGCGCCATGCCGGCCGCGGCGAGCCCCCGTCCGGTGCGCTCTCCGGGCCGCCGGGCGATGCGCCGCAGCGCGAGCGCGCCCGTCACGATCGCCGCGATGCCGCCGAGCGGGCACCAGCCCAGCACCAGCGCGGTCAGCATGCTGGCAAGGG
>JBILFU010000107.1:0-6594 GCA_044351405.1 Phycisphaerales bacterium | reverse complement strand
GTCCTGCGCGAACCCGCATGCCGCGCCCGGCGTCGCCGCCACGGCGCGCGCCAGCTCGACCAGGTTCTCCGCGAGCGGCTCCGGCACGTGGCCGAACACGCCCGTCTGCTCGCCGAAGATGTGCGACACGCGGCATCCGAGCGCCTCGAGCAGCATCCGCCCGCCCAGGCAGCCGCTCCCGTTCACGCTGTCGAGCACCACCGCGAAGCCGCGCGCGCGGATCGCCGCGGCGTCGACGTTCGCGAGCACGCGATCGACGTGCACCCTCGCCGCGGTTCCGTCGCGCTCGACGCGGCCCGTCGCGGTCGGCTCGCACCAGTCGATGCGGCGCTCGCGGAAGCGGTCGACGATCTCCTTCGCCACCGCGGGCGGGGGCGCAAGGCCGTCGCCGTCGAGGCACTTGATGCCGTTCCACTGCAGCGGGTTGTGGCTCGCGGTCACGGTGAGCCCGCCGTCCGCGCGGTGGTGGCCGATCATCACGCCCACGGACGGCGTCATCGCCACGCCGATGTCGATCGCGTCGCAGCCGGTCGCGGTGAGCCCGCCGATCGCGGCGGCCGCGAGCGGCGGCCCGCTGATGCGGCCGTCGAGCCCGACCACCACCCGCGGGCGCGCCTTGCCGGTGGTCGCCTTCAGGAACGAGCCGAACGCGCCGCCGTACGCGGCCGCGACCTCGGGCGTCATCGTCCTGCCGACGATTCCGCGGGCGCCGGAGACGGAGAGCATGAGCGGGGCTTCGCCGGTTGCCATGGGAGCGCGGAGGCTATCGGAATGCCTCCCGGACTTCCTATACTTGCAGGGCTATGTACCTGGTCCGGATCGAGCGCACCTTCAGCGCGGCCCACTCCATCGTGATGGGCGGGGTCCCGGAGCCGGTCCACGGCCACGACTGGAGGGTGGCGGCCACCTTCGCCGGCGCCGGGCTCGATGCCGACGGCCTCCTCGTCGACTTCCACGCCGTCGAGCGCGCGCTCGACGCGATCGTCGGCCGCTTCCACAACCGCAGCCTCAACGCCGTGCCGCCGTTCGACCGGCTCAACCCGACCGCGGAGCTGGTCGCGCGGCACATCGCCGACGAGCTGGGCGGCGCAGTGCCCGCCGGCGTGCGCGTCCACGCCGTGAGCGTCGGCGAGGCGCCCGGCTGCACCGCGACCTACCTGGGCGCATCCGCGGGGGCCGGCGAGTGAGCGACTCCGCGATCGGCGCCGTCCCGGGCCGGGTGCCCGCCATCCGCCTCCCGGCCACCGTCGAGGCGAACGACCCGGCGCGCTTTCTCAACCGCGACATCGAGTGGCTCGAGTTCAACGCCCGCGTCCTCGACGTCGCCGCCGACGAGCGCACGCCGCTCCTCGAGCGGCTGCGGTTCCTCTCGATCTACTCGGCGAACCTGGACGAGTTCTTCATGAAGCGCGTCGGCGTCGTGAAGCGCCAGATCGAGGCCGGCGTCTCCGGCCCCGTACCCGAGGCGCTCTCGCCGCAGCAGCAGCTCGACGGCATCCGCGCGCGCGTCGCGACCCTGGGCCACCGCCAGGCGATCATCCTCCGCGAGCGCCTGCTGCCCGCGCTGGCGCCGCACGGCATCCGCATGCTGCGCTGGGAGCAGCTCTCCGACCCGCAGCGCGCCGAGGCCGAGGCGTGGTTCCGTCGCAGCGTCTTCCCGATCCTCACGCCGCTCGCGGTCGATCCCGGCCACCGCTTCCCGTTCATCTCCAACATGAGCGTGTCGCTCGGCGTCATGCTGCGCCGCCCCGGCGAGAGCGAGCAGCTCTTCGCGCGGGTGAAGGTGCCGGACGTCCCGACGCGCCTCTACCGCTTCGAGGGCGGCTCGGACTTCATCCCGGTCCAGGACATCGTCGAGCACAACCTGGACGACCTGTTCCCGGGCATGGAGATCCTGAAGGTGCTCGCGTTCCGAGTGACGCGCAACGCCGAGATCGAGCGCGACAGCGAGGACACCGAGGACCTGCTCGAGGCGACCCAGCACCTCCTGAAGGAGCGCAGGTTCGCGCGCGTCGTGCGGCTGGAGATCGCGGCCAACGCCAATCCGCGGATCCTGAAGTTCCTCATGGAGGAGCTGCAGGTCGACGAGGACGACGTCTACGAGACCGAGGGCCTGATCGATTACGGCGCGCTCAACGAGGTGGCCGACATCGACGTGCCCGAGCTGCACTGGCCGCGCATGCACGCGCTCGCGCCGCAGCGCCTGGAGGAGGAGGACGCGGACATCTTCGCCGCCATCCGCGCCGGCGACATCCTGGTGCACCACCCGTACGAGAGCTTCGAGCGCTCGGTGGAGAAGTTCATCGAGGACGCGGCTGCGGACCCGAGGGTGGTCTGCATCAAGCAGAGCCTGTACCGCACCTCGGGCGACAGCCCGTTCATCTCGAGCCTGATCCGCGCCGCGGAGAGCGGCAAGCAGGTCGCGGTGCTGGTCGAGCTGCGCGCGCGCTTCGACGAGGCGCGCAACATCCTCTGGGCGCGCAAGCTCGAGGACGCGGGCGTGCACGTCGCCTACGGCGTCGTCGGCTACAAGACGCACACCAAGACCGCGCTCGTGGTGCGCCAGGAGCAGGGCGGCCTGCGCAGCTACGCGCACGTCGGCACCGGCAACTACAACAGCCGCACCGCGCGCATCTACGAGGACGTCGGCCTGCTGACCGCGGACCCCGCGATCACCGAGGACCTCGTGAACCTGTTCAACTACATGACGGGGCGCTCGCGCCAGCGCGAGTACACCCGGCTCCTCGTCGCGCCGGTGGCGATGAAGCGCCGTTTCCTGGAGCTCATCGACCGGGAGACGCAGATCGCGGCGTCGGGTGGCCGCGGGCGGATCGTCGCCAAGATGAACCAGCTCGAGGACCGCGGCGTGATGGACGCGCTCTACCGCGCCAGCGAGGCCGGCGTCTCCGTCGACCTCGTGGTGCGCGGCTTCTGCTGCCTGCGCCCGGCGATGCCCGGCCTGAGCTCGAACATCCGCATCCGCTCGATCGTGGGCCGCTACCTCGAGCACAGCCGGATCTTCTGGTTCGGCGCCGGCAGGGAGGACCCGCTCGACGGCGACTTCTACATCGGCAGCGCCGACTGGATGTACCGCAACCTGCAGACGCGCGTCGAGGCGGCCACGCCCATCGAGGACCGCGAGGCGCGCCGCGACCTGTGGACGGTGCTCTCCTTCTGCCTGGAGGACCGGCGCTCGGCCTGGGAGATGCAGTCCGACGGCACCTACCGCCGCGCCGACTGCACCGGCCTGCCGCCGGAGGACCCGCGCCCGCTGGGGCTGCACTCGCGCCTGGCGGCCCACTACGCCGACCGCGCCGCGGCCCGGGCGCGCGACCGCGCCTCCGCGTGACCGGACCCGGCGCGGGCCGGGCCGTCAGCCCGGCTGCCGTGGCGCGATTCCCTCGCCGGAATCCCCGAAGCCCGTGGTGAGCCGATTCACGCCGAGCTGGTAGAGCAGCCGGTCGAGCTTGCCGGTGGCCCGGTAGTCGAGCGACCCTCCCAGCCGCCAGCGCGCCGACGCGACGTCGCCGAACGCCGCCGGCACCAGCGCCGGGAGCTCCGCCTCGAGGGTGGTCCGCGGCGGGAGGGTGAGCGAGGCCACCCATTCGCCGGAGTACGCGGTGCGGTCGTTCACCGCCAGGGAATAGTTCCAGACGGTCAGCTCGACCGGGGCCTCGTTCGGGTTCTCGAGCGCCACGAGCACCTTCACGGGCGTTCCCTCGGCGGTCGCGGTCCCGCTCGTCGCGGACACGGCGCTGATCCGGGGCGCCTGCGCGCACCCGGCGAGGAGCGCGGCGGCCGCGAGCGCCGCGGGGATCGGGGAGGTTCCGCGCATGCGCCGGGCAATGTATCACCCGCCAAGGCAGGGCAGCCGCCCGGCCCGCACCCGTGCCTCGACCGATTCCCGCCGCCCTTCTCCTCGCCGCCCTGCTTGCGGTCGCGTGCCCGCGCGCCGCCGGGCAGGAGATGTCCGTGTCCGCGGTGGACGAGTCGCCGTCGTCGGCGCTTCGCCTGGAGCAGGCCGCGGCGCAGGCGGCCTCCAACCCGCGCGAGGCGGTGCGCCTCCTGGTCGACGCGCTCGACGCGGGGCCGGGCCTCCTGGTGGCCGTGCCCGGGGACGCGGACCTCTTCGTCCCGGTCTCGCGGCGCGTGCGCGCGATGCTCGACGCGGACGCGCAGCTCCGTGACGCGTTCCGTCGCGAGGTGGGCCCCGACGCCGACGCGCGGCTCGCGGCGGGCGACCTTGAGTGGCTGGTCGGCCATCGCCTCGACACCGCCGCCGGTCTGGAGGCCGCGATGCGGCTTGCCGAGGGCGACGTCGCGCGCGGACGCTTCGCGTCGGCGCAGTGCCTCCTGGAGCGCGTCGAGGGCCACGACCTCGCCGCGCCCGCGCGGGCGGCCCGCGTGGCCGAACTCCTCCGGATCGTCCGCGCGCGCACCGCCGCGGCACCCTCGGCGCTCGGCCCCGGCGCCTTCGATCGCTCGCTGTCCGCGTCCCGCTGGGGCGAGACCTGGCGCCTGCCCCTCGGCACCTCCTCCGCCATGCCATCCGTCCTCCCGGTGGCGCGCGGAGGGTCGGTGCTGCTCGACGACGGGCGATCGGCGTCGAGGCTCGACCTCCTCACCGGCCAGGTGCGATGGAGCGTCCCGCTGGGCGGCGCGTCCGGCGTCGGCGCCGTGCCGGGCCCGCGCGCGATGGCGACCGACGGGTCCCGCGCGATCGCGACCGCCGCGACCCCCGCCTCGGCGGCGCGGCCCGCGGGCGGCGGGATCGCATGCCTCGACGTCGGCACGGGTGCCGTGCTCTGGGAGGTGCGCGCCGACCGGCTGGGCGCCGGCAGGCCGCTCGACGGAGCCTCGCCGCAGGGCGTGCCCGTCGTCGCGGACGGCCGCGCGATCGTCGCCCTCCGGCGCTCGACCGCGCGCTTCGAGAACACCACCGCGCTCGCATCGGTCGACCTGGTCGATCCGTCCGCGGACCCGTGGATGCGCGTGGTGGCAACTAGCGGGAGCATCCGGTCGGAGACGTTCCGCGCCGACGATTCCCCGGTGCTCGCGGGCGGCTGCGTCTACCTGTCGACCTCCACGGGAGCGGTCGCGGCGGTGGAGTCGCGCGGCGGGCTGGTGCGCTGGATCAGGCGCTTCGCGGTGCCGGTGCGCGATTCCGTCACGGCGGTTCCCACGTCCGCCATGTCGACGCCGGCGGTGGTGCGCGGGCGCGTGTTCGCCGTCACCCCGGACCGCTCGCGGCTCCTGGCCCTTGCGGCATCGGACGGGCGCATCGAGTGGGAGCATCCGTCCGGCGCGGGCGGCGGTCCGTCCGGGCCCGCCTACCTCGTGGGCGACGAGGCGACGGGCCTGGTGTTCGCGGTCGGGGAGCGGATCGCGTGCCTCCGCGCGGGGCCGTCGCCGGACCTCGCGTGGACCGTCCCCGTGGATGGCGGCGCGGCGCCTGCCGGGCGGGTGGCGGTCGCCGCCACCGGCGATGCGTCGGCGCCCGTGCTCGTCGTGCCCGGCGCGACGGCCACCGTGCTGCTCGACGTACGCGACGGATCCGTCGCGATGCGGCTGGACGGCCTGCGCGAGGCCAACGTCCTGCCGGCCGGCATGCAGCTGGTGGCCGCGGGGACCGCATCCGTCTCGTCCTGGATGCCGCTCGACGCGGCCGAGCGCGAGGTGCGTGCGCGTATGGCCTCGTCGGCGGCGCTCGAGGACGCCGTGGCGCTCGTCGCGCTTTCGCGTCAGGTCCGTTCCGGTCCGCTCGCGGCCGAGGGCGCGCGAGAGGCGGTGCGGCGCGCGGCCCTGCTTCCGTCCGGCGATCCCCGGCTTGCCGCGCTGCTGGACCAGCTTGCGTCCGTGGACCAGGAGGAGGTCGCGGCCGGTGCCGACCGCGACGCGCTGGTGCGCGCGCTGGAGGAGTCCGCCGTGCTTGCGGGCGCACCGGAGCGCGCCGCCTTCGCCCGCGCCGCTCGCGAACTGCGGGCCGGCGATCCCCGGGCCGCCGCCCGGACGGCCGTCGCCGCGGCCCTCGCGGCACCGGTCGGCGCCGTCCTTCCCGCCGCCGAGGGCGGCCTGGCCCCCGAGGCGCTGGCCCGCCGCCTGCTCGAGGCCGCACGCGCACGGGACCGCGCGCGCACCGACGCGGGCGTGGCCGAGGCCGTGGAACGCGCGCTTGCCTCCGCACCCGGTCCGCAGCGCGCCGCCGTGCTGCGCTCCTGCGCCCGCCTGGGTGCCGGCACTCAGTCCGGCGTGCGCGCGCTCGAGGAGTGGGTGCGGTCGGTGCCGCAGTCGGCCGCCGCGGCGCTCCTCGTCGACGAATGCGAGGCGCTGGGCTCCAGGCCCGGCGCCGCGGCCGCTGCCGCGCGCGCGGCGCGTCTCCCGGCGGGTGCGGCGCCGCGGCGATGGCCCTCCGTGTCGGGCGAACCGGTCCGCGCGCTCGAGTTCCGCGGCGGCCTGCCGCGTCAGCTCGCCGACGCCGCACCGGTCCCGGGCGGGCTGCTCACCGTCCTCGACGGGGACCTCGCCTTCCGTGCCGCGCCCGGCTACGAGGTGCGCTGGCGCGTGCCCGTCGGCGCGCAGGGCTGCACGGTGGTC
>JBILFU010000106.1:0-6650 GCA_044351405.1 Phycisphaerales bacterium | reverse complement strand
ACGGCGCGGCCGTCCACCCAGACGGCCGTCGCGCGGCCGCGGAGCCTCCGTCCGGCGAACGGGGTGTTGCGGCTGCGCGATGCGCCCGCGGAGGGGTCGACCGCCCACGCCGCGTCCGGGTCGATGACCGTCACGTCCGCGGGCGAGCCGACGCGGAGCGTGCCGATCCCCATGGCGTCGAGGCCGAGGAGCTTCGCGGGCTGCAGCGTGAGCAGCTCGACGAGGCGCGGCCATCCGATGGCGCCGCTGTCGACGAGGGCCTCGCGGTAGAGGGGCAGGGCGTGCTCGAGCCCGATGATTCCGAACGGGGCGGCCGCGAAGTCCTGCGCCTTCTCGGCGTCGGAGTGCGGGGCGTGGTCGGTGGCCAGTACGTCGATCGTGCCGTCCGCGACCGCCGCGCGCAGGGCCTGCACGTCGGCCGCGGTGCGCAGCGGAGGGTTCATCTTGGCCATCGTGTCGTAGCCGTCGCATGCATCGTCGGTGAGCAGCAGGTGGTGCGGGCTGGCCTCGCCGCTCACCGGCTGGCCGGCTGCGCGGGCTCGGCGGACGATCTCCGCGCTCCCCGCCGTCGAGAGGTGCTGCGCGTGGTAACGGGCGCCGACGGCGCGGTTGAGCGCCACGTCGCGCTCGAGCATCAGTTCCTCGGCGACCGCGGGCCATCCGCCGAGCCCGAGCCGCGCCTGCAGCGGGCCGGCGTTCATGGCCGCGCCCTGGGTGAGGGTCGGTTCCTGGCAGTGCTGCATGAACGGGCACCCGACGGCCCTCGCCATCTGCAGGACGCGCAGCATGGTCTGCGCGCTCGCGATGCCGTCCCCGTCGTCGGTGAACGCCACCGCGCCCGCCTGCCGCATGGCCGCCATGGGGGCGAGCGACTCGCCCTTGCGGCCGACCGTCGCGGCGCCCGCCACGAAGACGCGGGCCAGCCCGGCCTCGCGCGCACGCATGCGCACGAACTCCACGAGCGGCGCCGAATCCAGGCACGGCGAGGTGTTCGGCATGCAGCAGACGGAGGCAAAGCCGCCCGCGACCGCCGCGGCTGCCCCCGTGGCGATGGTCTCCTTGTGCTCGCCCCCCGGTTCCCGCAGGTGGACGTGCGGGTCCACGAGTCCCGGCACGACCAGCCGGCCCTCGCAGTCGACCGTCGTCGCGCCGGCGGGCGCCAGTTCCCCGCGCCGGGCGGAGATCGCCGCGATGCGGCCGTCCGCCAGCAGCACGTCGGCGGTCGCGTCCAGTCCCGATGCCGCGCAGATCACGCGGCCGCCGCGGAGGAGGGTGGTGGCCATCGGCCGGGAGGCTACCCGGGCGAAAAAGCACGCGCGCCCGCCGAATCGGCGGGCGCGCGGGGATCTCTTGCGGCGGCATCCGGCGAGGCGCCGGGTGCCGGGGCGGTCAGCCCTGCTTGGTGCAGGCCGACTTGCTCTTGCAGCAGCCGTCCTTCTTCTCGCTGACGGCGCCCATGGACGCATCCTTGGTCTCGCCGGTCATCGGGCAGGTCTTGGCCTCGGTCTTGGTGGCCGGGCAGGTGGCGGCGCAGCCCTCGGACTTGGCCGAGGTCTTGGTGGAGCTGCAGCAGCCCTCCTTCTTGTCGCTCACGGCGCCGGGGGAGGCGGCCTTGTCGCCCTTCTTGCAGCAGTCGGTCTTGCTGCAGCTCTTGGCGTCGCCGGTGCACTTGGCGTCGCACTTCTTGTCGGAGGCGCAGCAGGCGGCCTTGTCGCCCATGGCGCCGGCGGCGGTGTTCTGCTTCTCGGTGGAGTTGCAGGCGGCGAAGGCGAAGGTGGCGGCGAGGCCGGCAGCCAGGAGGGCAAACTTCTTCATCGGTGAGGTCTCCGTAAGGGGTGATTCGCGTGCCAAGGCCGGGATCGGCCCGGGTCCGACAGTATACGGATCGAACGGCGGCAGGCTCCGTAGGATTTCCCGCAATGTCCGGAGAATCGCGTTCCGAGCGCCTGCGCAGGCTGGCCGAACAGGCCAGGGGCCTGCCCAAGGTCCCCGGCGTCTACCTGATGAAGGACGTCGAGGGCCGGGTGCTGTACGTCGGCAAGGCGTCCTGCCTGCCGGACCGGGTGGGCAGCTACTTCGTGCCGAGCGCGGACCTGGGCGCCCGCAAGCAGCCCCTGCTGGACCTGGTCTCGGACCTCGAGGTCCTTGAATGCGAGGCGGAGTGGGAGGCGCTCCTCCTCGAGAGCCGTCTGGTGAAGGACCTGCACCCGCGGTTCAACGAGCTGCTCCGGGACGACAAGACCTTCCCGTACCTGGCCGTGACGGTGCGCGAAGAGTTCCCCGGCGTCTACGTGACCCGCAACCCGTCCGACCCGCGCTTCGACGGCGCGCGCGTGTTCGGCCCGTTCACGAGCGTGCACGCGCTTCGCACCGCCGTGACGCTGATGCAGCGCGTGTTCCAGTACCGCACCTGTGAGCTCGACATCAAGGCGGACGATCCGGCGAACCGCCGGTTCCGGCCGTGCCTGCTGCACTCGATCGGGCAGTGCACCGCGCCGTGCGCCAACCGCGTGACGCGCGAGCGCTACCGCGGCGACGTGGACCGCTTCCTGCGCTTCCTCGGCTCGAAGCGCAGCGTGCTGACCCGCGAGCTGCAGGCGGAGATGGAGAGGGCCGCGGCCGAGCGCCGGTTCGAGGACGCCGCCGTGCTGCGCGACCAGATCCACGCGCTGTCCAAGCTCGACGACCGCGAGACCCGCACCGGCGACGAGTACGACTGGCAGCCCGAGATCACGGTTTTCGCGGGCGATCCGCTCGTGGGCACGCGCAGCCTGCAGCGCACCCTCGGCCTCGACCGTCCGATCCGCTGCATGGAGGCGATCGACATCGCGCACCTCGGGGGCAGCGAGACGGTGGCGAGCAAGGTCTGCTTCATCGACGGCCGGCCGTTCAAGGACGGCTACCGCCGCTACCGGATCGAGACGGCGGGCAACGACGACTACCTGTCCATCCGCGAGGCCGTGAGCCGCCGCTACCGCGAGGCGGGGGACGGATCGGAGCTCTATCCCGACGTCGTGCTGATCGACGGCGGGCTCGGGCAGCTGCACGCGGCGCTGGAGGCGTTCGCGGAGCTCGCGGTGCAGCCCCCGATGGTGATCAGCCTCGCCAAGAAGGAGGAGCTCATCTTCGTGCAGCGGGAGAGCGAGCCGATCAGGCTGGCGCGCAACAACGCGGGCCTGCGGCTCTGCCAGGCGATCCGCGACGAGGCGCACCGCTTCGCGCAGCGGTACCACCACGTCCTGCGGCGCAGGCGCACGCTGGGCGAGGGCGGCTGAGCGTCAGGCCGGGCTCGGGATCGCGCCGCCGGGGGCCGTGCCCTCGTCGCGCCGAGGCGCCGTCGCCGCGGGGGCGGCGGGCCTGGCCATCTCGGCCCCGAGGAGGTCCGCGACCGTCGGCTTCGAGACCTGCTCGCCGCGCATCAGCCGCTCGACGTCGTCGCGCGAGAGCGTCTCGTGCTTGAGGAGCGCCTCGGCCACGGCGACGACGCCGGCCCAGTGCTGGTCGATCATCCGGTTGGCCTGGTCGAAGGCCGAGTCGGCGAGCCGGCGCACCTCCTCGTCGATCAGGCGCGCGGTCTCGGGCGAGTAGTCCTTCTCGGGGATGAACGTCTCGCGGCTGTCCTCGCCGCGGTAGTTCACGAAGCCCAGGCGCTCGCTCATGCCCCATTCGAGCACCATTGCGCGCGCGAGCCGCGTCACCATGCGGATGTCCATGCCCGCGCCGCTCGAGGTATCGCCGGTCTTGCGGCCCTCGGCGATGCGGCCGGCGCACAGGACGCGCATCGTCGCCTCGCAGTACTTGCGGCCGTAGCCGTAGCGGTCCTTCTCGGGCAGGCTGAACGTGACGCCCATCGCCTGGCCGCGCGGAATGATCGTGACCTTGTGGAGCGGGTCCGCGTCCGCGGAGAGGACCTGGACCACCGCGTGGCCGGCCTCGTGGTACGCGGTGGCGACGCGCTCCTGCTCCTCGATCCTGCGGCTCTTCTTGGCGCGGCCCCAGCGCACCTTGTCGCGGGCCTCCTCGAGGTCGGCCATCTCCACGAGGTCCTTGTCGGCCATGGTGGCGATGATCGCGCTCTCGTTGATGAGCGCGGCGAGGTCGGCGCCGCTGAACATCGGCGTCGCGCGCGCGAGCCTGTCGAGGTCGACGTCCGCGGCGATCTTGATCTTCTTGATGTGGACGCCGAGGATCTGGCGGCGTCCGGCCACGTCCGGCAGGCTGACGCCGACCACGCGGTCGAAGCGGCCGGGCCGGGTGAGCGCGGGGTCGAGCACGTCGGCGCGGTTGGTGGCGGCGATCACGATCACCTGGTCGCTCGCCTCGAAGCCGTCCATCTCCACGAGGATCGCGTTCAGCGTCTGCTCGCGCTCGTCGTGGCCGCCCGTGTTGAAACCGCCGCCGCGGCGCCGGCCGACGGCGTCGATCTCGTCGAGGAAGATGATGCAGGGCGAGTTCTCCTTCGCCTGCTTGAAGAGGTCGCGCACGCGGCTCGCGCCGACGCCGACGAACATCTCCACGAAGTCCGAGCCCGAGATCGAGAAGAACGGCACGTCCGCCTCGCCCGCGATCGCCTTGGCCAGGAGCGTCTTGCCGCACCCGGGAGGGCCCTCGAGGAGCACGCCGCGCGGGATGCGCCCGCCGAGCTTCTGGAAGCGCTTGGGGTTCTTGAGGAACTCGACGAGCTCCGTGACCTCCTCCTTGGCCTCGTCGATGCCGGCGACGTCGGCGAAGGTGACGTTCACGCTCTCCTTCGTCTGGACGCGGTGACGGCTCTTGCCGAAGCTGCCGAGCATGCCGCCCGGGCCGCCGCCCGCGCCGCGCATGGAGCGCGTGAGGAAGAAGATCATCGCGCCGATCAGGATCAGCGGCACGATGAGCGTCAGGAAGAGCTGCCCCATGAAGGAGCTGCCGACGTTGGTCGAGTGGTCGATGCCGGCCTCGCGCAGGTCGCCGTAGTAGGTGTCCATGGCGCGGGGGTCGATCGCGACCGAGACGGTGGACGGCGCCTTCTCGTCGCCGACCCCGGGCACGCTGCCCGGCTTGAGCTTCGCGATCGCCTGGCTCTCGGTGATCTCGACCGGGCCCTGCAGCTTTCCCTCCTTGGCGTAGGTGAGGAGCTGCGGCCAGGTGATCTTCATGCCGGGGGTCGAGCCCTGCGTGAGCACCACGTAGACCAGCCCGACCAGCGCGGCGATCATCACCCAGGTGAGCGCGCCGCCGCGCTTCGGCGAGGGTGCGGACCCGCCGCCTCGGCCCTCCGGCCGGGAGTCGCGGCCGCGCGGCTCCTCGGCGGCGAAGCGCGCGTGGACGGGGGAGGGGGTGTGCCGGCCGGACGTGGTGGGGTGCATCGGAGTGTGAACCTTACGCATGATCGGCCGGAGCGGGTCGCCCCGCCAGCTTCTTCACCATTGGGACTGCAGATTCGCGACGATGTCGGCCGCAAGGGTCTGTACGACCGCGAACCTGCCGATTTCCGTGGGCTCCGCCGAGGGCCGGCTGGGCACGAACAGCGAGCTGGCCGAGAACCCGTTTCGGGCGACGATCACGTTGCCGGTCCGCTGGTCGACCCATTCCCAGTCGACGGAGACCTCGTAGAGCATCTCCTCGGAGAGGCCGGTGGAGACGCTCTTGCTCAGCATGCGCAGGTCGCGGCGGCGGACGGTGCCCCGCAGGAGCGTGTCCGCGCGCGCGTCGGAGGCGATGTGGTACGGCGTGCTCGCCTGCACTTCCTTTATCAGCGCCTCGGTGAGCTGGCCGTTGAGCGGACGGTCCTGGGTGTCGTTGCGGAAGAGCGTCACCGCGATCGTGCGGTACTGCTCCGGGAAGCGGCTGCGCATCTCGTAGCCGCCGGCCGAGGGCGTGGTCTCGCAAGCCGCGGCCGCGACCGCCGCCGCGAGGCAGGGCAGCGCGAGGAGGCAGCGTCGGAGGACGGTCGTCATGCGGCGGTCCTCATGGGGCGGAAGGCGCGGGTGCGGGCGCGGCAGGCGGGGTCGCGGCGCGCTCGACCGCCTGCTCGAGGAGCGCCTCCGCGGCCGGGCCGCCCGTTGCGGCATCGCGCGACCCGGCGAGGAGCTGCGCGCGGATGGCCGCGTAGTCCGGCGCGTTCTTGCGGATCGACTCGGGGATCTCGGCCAGCACCCGGTCGACCGCGCGCAAGGCCTGGATGGCCGCGATCGACCGCGGGTACTTCTTCACCAGCGCGCGGATCTCGCGTTCGGCGCTGATCGGGTCGTTGGTCTGCCAGTACCAGTTGGCCGTGGTCAGGCGCTTGTCCGCCTCGCTCTCGTAGATGCGGAGGAGGATCGCCTCCGCGCCGATCTGCTTGGCGAGCTGCGGTTCGAGCGCCTGCAGCTCCCGGAGCTTGCCGGACGCCTCGCTGAGCCCCTTCGCGTCGAACTCGGGGCCCTTGTAGCCGGAGCAGTACGCCGCGATGAGGCGCAGCCGCGCCTTGTCCGCCTGCAGCGACCGCGGGTAGTTCTGCACGAACAGGTCGTACGCGTCCGCGGCGAGCGACATGTCGCGGCGCTCGTAGTAGAAGTCGGCGAGCGCCATGCCCGCCTTCTCGGCGAGCGCGCTGCCGGGCAGGCGCTCCTGGATCCGGATCAGGAGCTCCTGCGCGTCGTCGCTGGTGTCGACCCACCGGAACGTGC
>JBILFU010000105.1:0-6673 GCA_044351405.1 Phycisphaerales bacterium | reverse complement strand
CCGAGCTCCTCGGGCGGCCTGCTCATGGAGCGGGCGATGTCGCGGATCCTCGCGCAGGCCGCCCAGAAGATGCTGTCGACCAGCGCGCGGTGCTCCAGGCTCAGGAGCCCCACGCTGAAGAGGCGCAGCGCCTCGTCGCGGTCCTCGAGGAGGTCGTTGTAGTTCTCGACCAGCCGACGCTCGCTGATGTTCCGGTACACGTCGAAGATGTCGACCAGCGGGCGCGGGAGCTCGGTCTCGCCCGCGGGCGGCTCCGGCAGCTTGGCCGGCGCGACGTAGCGGTCGAGCCGGTTGGCGCCGAGCACGTCGAACACCAGCACGCTCTGCTGCGCGACCATCGCGCGGCCGGACTCGCTGACGATCGTCGGGTGGGCCACGCCCTCCTCGTCGCAGACCGTCATGATCTTGTAGACGACGTTGGAGGCGTACTCCTGCAGCGTGTAGTTCATCGAGAACTCGAAGCTCGTCTGGCTGCCGTCGTAGTCGATGCCCAGCCCTCCGCCGACGTCCAGGTACTTCATGCCCGCGCCGGACTTGGCGAGCTGCGAGTAGACGCGCGCCAGCTCGTTCACGCCCTGGTTCACCTGGCGGATGTCGTGGATCTGGCTCCCCATGTGGCAGTGAAGGAGCTGCAGGCAGTCCTCCATGCCCCTGGCGCGGAGGATCGAGAGCACCTCGAGCACCTCGTTCATGCTCAGGCCGAACTTGGCCTTCAGGCCGCTCGAGTGGCGCCAGCGGCCCGCGCCCTGCGAGGCCAGGTTGACGCGCACGCCGATGGCCGGCCGCACGCCGTGCTGCTCGTAGAAGCGCAGGATCAGCTTGAGCTCGGTGATGTTCTCGATCACCGGGATGATGTTGCGCCCGAGCTTCTTGGCGAGCGCCGTGAACTCGATGTAGCGCTCCTCCTTGAAGCCGTTGCAGATGATGAGCCGGTCCGGCGTGTCCGAGGTCATCCCCATCACGGCGAGCAGCTCCGGCTTGCTGCCGGCCTCCAGCCCGAAGCCGAGCTCCTTGCCGGCGTCGCGCACCTCCTCGACGACGCGGCGCTGCTGGTTCACCTTGATCGGGAAGACGCCCTGGTAGCTCCCGCGGTAGCCGTGCTCCACGATGGCCCCGCGGAACGCGTCGGCGATGTCGACGAGGCGCTGCTTCAGGAGGTCGCTGAAGTGGATGAGGAGCGGCGTGCGGAAGCCGCGCTCGCGCATGCCGGCGACCACCTCGTGCAGGTCCACCTCGACCGCGGGGTTGCGCGTCGGCCGCACGACCACGTGGCCCGCCGCGTTGACGTCGAAGAAGCCCTTGCCCCAGTTGCGGATCGAATAGAGCGAGGCGGATTCCTCGACGCTCCATCCGAGCTCGGTCGCCGGGCGCGCGGGGCGCTGGCGGGTTGCGGGAGCCGGGGTCGACGCGGAGGTGAGTGTGTCTGCCATCGAAGGAACGTCACGCGGCGGCACCGCCGCGTCGAACCGCGGATCATAGGGAAACCATCCCCGGACTCAAGGGAAATCCGCCAGGCTCCGGGCGATCGCCACCTCGTGGACCCGGACGCTCAGCCGGTCGAGCGCCTCCTTCGCCCGCTGGAAGGCGTCCGCGTCCACGGCCCGGGCGTCGTGCTCGGCGGCGGCGATGTGGCCCTTGAGCCGCAGGACGGCGTCCTCGAGCTCCGCGACGTAGGCCGGCTCCAGCCCGTCCCGGACCCGGTCCAGGGCCTCCCCGATCCACTTGAGGTCCAGCCGTGAGTTCGCCACCAGGTCCACCACCCGGTGCCGCTGCATGTCCTCCCGGGCGTGGGCGAAGCTCTCCCGCTCCATCCGGTCGACCTCCTCGGAGGTGAGCCCGTAGGTGGGCACCACCTGGACGGAGGCCCGGCGCCCGCTGCGGCGCTCGGCGGCGGTGACGGACAGGACGCCGTTCTCGTCGACCAGGAACTCCACCTCGACCTGCGGGATGCCGGCCGGCATCGGGGGGATCCCCCGGAGGTCGAACCGGGCGATCGACCGGCAGTCGGCGACCATCTCCCGCTCCCCCTGCAGGACGTGGATCAGGACGTTCACCTGGCCGTCGACCGAGGTGGAGAACATCTCCGTGGCCCGGGTGGGGATGCTCGAGTTCCGCATCACCAGCTTGGCGACCGCGCCGCCCACGGTCTCGATCCCCAACGAGAGCGGCACCACGTCCACCAGCAGCAGGTCGCGACGGGCGCCCGCGAGCACCGAGGCCTGCACCGCCGCGCCGAGGGCGACCACCTGGTCGGGGTCGAGCGCCGCATACGGCTCCTTGCCGAAGAACCCGGCCACCGCGGCGCGCACGCAGGGCATCCGCGTGCTCCCGCCCACGAGGACGACGCGGTCGATCCCGGGGTTGCCGGCGTCGCGGAGCGCGCGGCGGCAGGCGTCGATGGTCCGGGCGACGAACGGCGCCGCCAGGGCCTCCAGTTCCGCGCGCGAGAGCGTCCGGCGGTAGGCCCGCCCCGGGCCGAGCGAGACCTCGAGCGCGGCGGTCTCGGACGTCGAGAGCGCGATCTTCGCGCGCTCCGCGAAGGTCCGCAGCGCCTGGCGCGCCGCCGGCGGGAACTCGAGCGCCGCGCCGAACTGCGCGCGGATCTCGCCGACGACGAGCGCGATGATCGCCTCGTCGACGTCGTCGCCGCCCAGGCGCGTGTCGCCGGCGGTCGACAGCACCTGGAAGAACTCGCCGTCGTCCGGGCCGCCCGGAACCAGCTGCAGCACCGAGACGTCGAAGGTCCCCCCGCCGAAGTCGTACACGGCGATGGTCTCGCCCTGCTCCCGGCGCGTGCGCGACGCGCCGATCCCGTAGGCGAGCGCCGCCGCGGTCGGCTCGTTCACGATGCGCACCGCGTCCAGGCCCGCGAGCCGCGCCGCGTCGCGCGTGGCCTGGCGCTGCGCGTCGTCGAAGTAGGCGGGCACGGTGACCACCGCGCGACGCACGGAAACGCCCAGGCGCCGCTCCGCGATCGCCCGCAGTTCACCGAGCACCGCTGCCGCCACCTCCTGGGGCATGACGACGGCCCCCCCGGCGCGGAAGGCGGCCAGCCCGCGCGGGCCCTCGACCACGGAGTACGGCAGGCCCCCGGCCAGCCGCTCGCTCTCCGCGTACCCGCGGCCCATGAACCGCTTGGCGCTGTGGACCGTGTCCTCGGCGTGCTCCACCGCGCGCGCCCGGGCCTCGTGGCCGACCACCGGTGCCGCGCCCGCCGCGTACCGCACCACCGACGGAAGCAGCGCCCGGCCCGCATCGTCCGCGAGCACGCGCGGCCCGGCCGCGTCGCACGCGGCGACGAGCGAGTTCGTGGTGCCGAGGTCGATGCCGACGATCGGGTCGGCCACGGGATCGGGGCGCATCGGCGGATCGTAGGTGGCGCGGACCCGGCCGTCAGCGCTTCTGCACGCCCGCCTCCGGCAGGCGCTGCATGAAGCGGTCGAAGCGCCGCTTGCACGCGGCGCCGAGGAGCTCGACGGCGCGGTCGACCGCCTGGTCCGGCCCGGCCACCCGCACCTCTCGCTCGCCGCCCGGCACCACGAAGACCATCTCCGCGACCGGGGTCGCCGCGCGCTCGACCGACGGCTCGGCCGCGGTCAGCCAGCCGGCGGCGTCGACGATGGCGCGCAGGCGCGCTCCCTCGTCGTCGGTCAGGCGCCCGGTCCACTCCGTCTGCCGCTCGAACGCCCGCATCCCGCCGCCGTAGGCGAGCGAGCCGTCCGCGCCGACGACGAAGTACTCGTACTGGCGCGTGTCCGTGCGTGCCCACCAGAGGCGCATCGCCAGCCCGCGCGTCGGCCCGGCGTCGGCCGGCGGCGTGACGGGCGCGGAGGCGCATCCGGCGGCCGCCAGCGCGGCGAGGGCCGCGGCAGCCAGGCGCACCCGGCGCCGCGGACGCGTCCCGGCACGGATCCTCACTTCACCTTCTCCACGCCGCGCCGGTCGCGGATCGCGCGGTAGAGCGCGTACGGGTCCGGGCCGTAGTCGAAGCGCTCCGGGGCCATCTCCTCGGCGCGCAGGTCGGGCATCCAGGCGAGCATGGCGAGCGCGCGGACGAGCCGCGCCGCCGCGGGGTCCATCTGCTCGGTCCCGGAGGAGCGGCGGACGAAGGTCCAGGTCCGGCCGTCGGCCCGGAAGGTCAGCACCACCAGCCGCTCGCCGCGCCGCGCCCGCAGCAGGTCGGGGTTCGGGGGTCCGTTCGCGTCCTCCTCGCGGAGGAATCCCGTGCGGCCGCACGAGGCCCACAGCCACTGCACCTGCTCCTCGTAGAGGAACCGGACGCGGCCCGGGCGCGTGGAGATGTCGAGGAACTCGCTCGCGTCGGCATGGAGCGAGCCGTCCGGAAGCACGATGTACTTGGCCTGCTGGTCCTCGGCACGCGTCGAGTCGGGCGTGCCCGGGCCGGCGAGCACCGTGGCATCGACGGCGAAGTCGTCCGGACAGCGCTCCTGCGTCGCGGGGTCCGCCGGCCGCTGCCCCGCCGTGCACGCCGCGCCCATGCCCGCGGCGGCCAGCGAAAGGGAGAGTCCCAGGATGCGCGCCGCGGCCTGCAAGGTGGGCGAATGCTACCCTTCGCCCTCCCGACATGCGCACCAGCGTCACGTGGATCAACGACTACCTCGACCGCCCCGCGACCGCGGAAGAGCAGGCCGAGCTCCTCACCGCCGCCGGGCTCAACTTCGACGGCGGCGACGCCGCCGACAACGGCGAGGCGTGGCAGGAGATCGAGACCACCTCCAACCGCGGCGACTGCCTGTGCCACGTGGGCATGGCCCGCGAGGTGTGCGCGATGAGCGGCCGCACGCTCAAGGCCCCGGCGGCCGCCCCGCGCGCCGCCGGCGGGCCGGCCTCCGCGCACGTCGCCGTCACCAACGACGACCACGCCGCCTGCCCCCGCTACACCGCGCGCGTCATCCGCGGCGTGAAGGTCGGGCCGAGCCCCGAGTGGCTCCAGCGGCGCCTGCGGGCCATCGGGCAGATCCCCCGGAACAACCTGGTCGACTGCACGAACTTCGTCCTCTTCGAGCTCGGGCAGCCGACGCACGTCTTCGACCTCGACCTGCTGCGGGGTGCCCGGATCCACGTGCGGCGCGCCAGGGCCGGCGAGCGGTTCCTGCCGATCGGCGAGGGCGCCCAGGAGGCGAAGCTCCCGGGGGGCGAACTGGTGATCGCGGACGCGGAGCGGCCGGTGGCGATCGCGGGCGTCAAGGGCGGCGCGCTGACCGCGGTCACCGAACGGACGACCAACATCCTGCTCGAGGCGGCCACCTTCGCCCCGGCGGCGGTCCGCGCGGCAAGCCGCGGCCTGCGGATCTCGAGCGACTCGTCGTACCGGTTCGAGCGCGGCGTGCACCCGGCGGAGATCGACGCCGCCGCCGAGCGGCTGGCGGCGCTGATCCTCGAGACCGCGGGCGGGACGCTGTGCGAAGGCGCGGTCGAGGCAGGCGCGCCGCTGCCCGCGCCCCGGCGCATCGCGGTGCGACCGGCGCGCGTCCGCGCCATCCTCGGCACGGAGGTCCCGCTCGAGGAGATCGTGCGCGCGCTGTCGACGCTCGGCTTCGAGCCGGTGGTCCGCGGCGAGGCGGTCGACTGCACCGTGCCCGCGCGCCGCATGGACGTCGAGCGCGAGATCGACCTTATCGAGGAGGTCTGCCGCATCCACGGCCTCGACCGGATCCCCATGAAGGAGTCGCTCGCGGTGCGCGTCGCGCCCGTCGAGCCGCAGGTGGCGGCGCCGCGCGCGGTGAAGGGCCTGCTCGTGGGGCTCGGCTTCGTGGAGTCGATCACGCACACGCTGGTGTCGGAGCGCCACGCGGTGCCCTTCTTCCGCGCCGGCCGGTCGGCGCTGCGCGTCGGCGACGAGCGCGCGGGCGGCACGCCGGTCCTCCGGCCGTCGGTGATCCCCAGCCTGCTCGAGGTGCGCCGCCGCAACGCGGACGCGGGACTCGCGCAGCTGCGGCTCTTCGAGTTCGCGAGCGCCTTCGCGCTGCGCGGCGACGGCCCGCACGACGAGCGCGCGCTCGTCACCCTGGTGACCGACTCCCCGCACGACCCGGACGGGGCGATGCGCTGGATCCGCGGAGCGTGCGAGCGCGCGGTGCGGCTGCTGGCCGGACACCATGCGGCGATGACCGTGACCGACGCTGCCGCGGACCGCTCGCCGTGGTTCACGGCGGAAGCGCGGCTCTCGGTCGGCGGCGCGGCGGTCGGCAACTGGGGCCTGCTCGCCCCGACTGCGCTCGAGCCGTTCGGGCTGTCCGGCACCTTGGCGGCCGCGGAGCTGCACCTGGCGCCCCTGTACGCGGGCTTCCCGCCGGAGGCGCGCGCCGAGGCGCTCCCCGCCTTCCCGGCCATCGAGCGCGACCTGAGCGCGATCGTCGCCGAGGCCGTCACCTGGGCGGACGCGGAGGCGCTCGTCGCCGGCCTCCGCCTGCCCTGCTTCGAGTCGCTCGGCTTCGTCGGCACCTACCGCGGCAAGCAGACCGGCCCCGGGCGCAAGAGCGTCACCATGCGGCTCACCTTCCGCGCGCCGGACCGGACGCTCAAGCGCGAGGACGCCGACGGCTGGATGGCCGCGCTCGCGGACGCGCTGAAGTCGCGCCTGGGCGCCGAGATCCGTTCCTGATCCCACCCAGACCGGAGGCACCGTGGCGTTCCGCAGCATGACCGTCGA
>JBILFU010000104.1:0-6680 GCA_044351405.1 Phycisphaerales bacterium | reverse complement strand
CTCCGGCAGCTGCGAACGGTCCTTGCCCACGGACTTCGACGCCGCCTGCGCGGTGGCGCGGCGCGCGGCGTCGATGCGCTCGCCCAGGCGGTCGATCCGCCGTGCGAGCTCCGCCGTCTCGCGGTCCCGCGAGAGCGATGCGGCCAGGTCGGAGAGCGCCGACTCCGCGGCGCGTGCCGACTGCGCTGCCTCGTCGCGCCGTCCCGCATCCTTCGCGGCCTCGGTCGCTCGCTGCGCCTCCGTGCCGGCGGAGCGCGCCAGCTCGGCGGCACGCTCGATGTCCTTCCCAAGGCCATCGCCCTCCGTGCCGTTGCGCGCAAGGCGCGCGGAGAGATCCGACAGCGCGCGCTCGAACGATCCGATGCGGTCGGCCATGCGCGCCTGCTGCGCCGCGGCGCGGGCCCGGTCGTCGTCGGTTGCCTGGTCCGTCATGGCGGCGACGGAATCGGCCGTGGCGCGCTGCTCCTCGCGCAGGCGTTCGGCCGCCTCGCGCATCTGCCCCAGTCGCGAGCGGACCTGCTCCGAGAGGTCGGCCTCGGAGATGATCCGGAAGACGCGCGGCGAACCGGCGACCGGCGCGCGCGCCGCGCCGGCGCGCTCGAACGCGTCGATCGCCTTCGCCACGCAGACCACGCGGTCGCCCGGCTGCGCGCCGGTGGATGCGATGGAGAGCGCGTGCTCCACGCGCGCGGACGTCCCCGTCCCGCCGACGACGTCCGCGCCCGACCGCCGCTCGGTGCCGTCGCGGAGGACCGAGACCTCGAGCCAGAGCCGTGTGACCCCAAGGTCGTCGCGTGCCTCGGCGGCGACCTCCGGAACGGCGGACACGGTCACGGCCTCGTCCGCCACCGGATCGACGATCGACACCGACGGCGGCGCATCCTCGACGGAGGGAACCTCGAACGCGATCCGTTCCGCCGCGACGATCCCCTCCGCGCCCTCGGGGCGCAGCTCGAGGACGTCGCGGCCGGCGGCTTCCCACCGGAACGTCCACGTCGGTGCGTCGCCCTCGCTCACGCCGAAGGCGGGCACGCGCACGGTGCCGGAACCGTCGGAGAGCGTGGCGACGCGCGCAAGCCACTCGTCGCGGTCGGCCCCCTCGGGAGGCGGCACCGTGCCCTCCATCAGCGCCGAGAGGGCCACGGAGGAACCGGCGAGCACCGGCGGCGAGACCGTCGCGCGCCGGTCGGTTCCGTCGCCGAGGTCCACGGTCCGCGGCTCGAGCTGGCCCCTCAGGTACGCGGGGGGCTCGATGGTGGCCGTCGCCGAGAGCACCGACGGCGCCGGCAGGAGCCGCACCGTCACCGGCATGGTCTCCATGTCCTCCGTGCGGAAGACCACCTCCACCGAGTCGCCGTCCGACTCGACGAGCCGCTCGAGCGTGCCGTCGGGCTGCGCGGAGAGCGAGACCGTCCTCCACTCGCCGCTGCCGTCACGGACCACGCGGTACTCGGCGTCCACGCGCATGGTGGCCGGGTCGCCGCGGACGGCGCGCGCGCGCAGCGCGAGCGCGGCGCCGCGCGGATGGACCTTGGACGCCATGGCCGGCTCGACCATCGTCCGCGCGGGCCACTGCACGTCGTCGAACGGCGTCACCAGGCGCAGGAGCGCGATCCGCGCACTCTCGGGCGAGAGCCACGCCAGGCCGACGGCGCACGCGACCGCCGCCGCCGCGCGGGCCGCGGCGCGCCGCGACGGCCGGAGGTCGATGCGCGCGGGATCCACGGACGCGACCGCCTGCCCCGCGCGCTCGATGGCCTCGGACGCCAGGCCCAGGGACTCTGCGCCGGCGGACCCCGCAAGCTCGGTCCCGACGGCCAGCCGCCCGGACGCCGAGCGGTCGCCCCGTTCGATGCGGAGCGCCACCTCCACCGCCGGAGGCCTGAACAGCGCGGCCGGAACGATCCGCCGCCACGTCCACGCCGCCGCCGCGGCGATGAGCGCGACGAGCTCCGCCGCGCGGACGCCCGCCGGAAGCCGAAGCAGCCGGTCCAGCAGCGCCGCTGCGGCGAGCGCCGCCACCAGGAGGAGGACCGCCTGCGAGACGCGCTCCACGAGCAGCGCGCGCCGCACGCGGCCGGTGAAGGCGGCGATCGCCTCGACCAGGTTGCTGCCCGTACCGCCATAAGGACCGCGAGTCACGCGAGCCTCCACGCGCGGCGCAGCGCCCATTCGGAGGCGAGAAGCGCAAGGACGGCCGCGAGCGCCGCCGGGCTCGACCAGATCGGGTCGCGCACCGGGTTCTCGATGCGCACCGAGCGGTTCGGGAGCGACTGCACCAGCGAGGCCGCGTCGGACGCATCCACCACGCGACCGCCCGTCTCGGCGGCGAGCGTCGCCAGCAGCGCGCGGTCCGACTCCGCGTCGCGGAGCTCACGGTCGTTGCGCACGGACTCGACCGCCGCCCCGCGGCCCGCGCGGGCCGCGAGCGCCGGATCGCGCGGGCGGATCGTCCACCGCCCCTCGGAGCCGGGCATCCACTGCCCGGCGAAGCCGCCGCCCGGCAATGGCGATGCGTCGAATTCCTCGGGCGGCCGCGCGGCGTCCTCCGGCACCGCCTCGAGCGCCACCGATCCCGCCGGCATCCCGGGCGGAAGCTCGACCTCCACGCGCACCGTGTCGCCGACCGCCGCGCGCGCGGGCTCCGCGGAAAGCCGGACCTCCTCGCGACCCGAGCCGAGCGCGGGCCGCGCGAGCGATCGGAGCATCTGCACCCAGAAGCGCTCCGGGTAGGTCTCGCCGCGGCCGTGCCGCCAGCGCCACACCTCGTCGGTGGCCACGTAGACCGCGGTCCCGGCGCCGTAGCGCATGGACACCACGATGGGCGCGGGCTCGTCGCCGTTGCCGGGCACGGACTCCGCGAGCACCTCCGCGGTCGGCTTCAGGGACCGCGGCGCGATCCGCTGCACCCACTCCAGCGCCGCCCAGTCCGCGCCGCCCGAGAGCTCCTGCGGGAACTCGCCCTTCGGATCGTCCGACAGGCGCAGCACTCCCAGCCGCGCGGCGAGCGGCGTGGGTCGCAGGTGCACGGGCTCCGCCAGCCGCTCCAGCTCGAGCGGACCGAGGAACGGGAGGAGCTCCTCCAGCGCGGTGCCGCCCCACGAGCGTGGCGTGCTGCGTTCGCCGCCGATCCACACCAGGCCCGCCCCGCGCTCCGCGACCGCGCGCCGCAGCTCGGAGAGCTGCTCGCCGGAGAAGAAGGACGAGGGAAGGTCGCCCAGGACGAAGAGGTCGAAGCGGTCGAACTCCTCGCGCGTCCTCGGCAGGCGCGAGATGGGTGTGTTTCCCTCCTGCGCGAAGTCGCGATCCGCGGAGAGAAGCATCACCGCGCTCTCCGTGGACTGCTCGCGCTGGAGCATGTTCTTCAGGTAGCGGTACTCCCAGCGCGGATAGCCCTCGACGTAGAGGACGCGCAGCGGCCGGTCCACCAGCGTGACCGGGATCGCGCGGCGGTCGTTCGCGGGAAGAAGGTCGCGCGCGCCGTCCGGCAGCGCAAGCCGGACCTCCCAGCGCGCATCGCCCGCCGCCGTTGGACGGGCGACCAGCTGCACCGGTTCGCGCGAGGGTGCGTCGCCGGCAGGCAACGGCGCGAGCTCCGCGGCGTCGAGCACCGTTCCCGTGGAGAGGTCCACGAGCTCGGCGCGCAGCGGTCGCGTCCGCGCCGGGCCGCGGCGCTCGACCACGGCCTCGACCGGCACGATGTCCTTCGGGAAGGCGCGCCGCGGCGACTGCACGGAGGCGATCGCCGCGTCGCCGAGCGCCGCCGGCGCGCCCAGCGCGACCGCCGACACCGCGATGCCCTCGGCCTGCAGGCGGCGGACCAGCGCGCGGTCCGGCGGCTCCGTGGTCCGTCCGTCCGTCAGGAGCACGATCGCCGCGATGGCGCGCCCGGGCGAACGGTCGATCGCCTGCTCGACGGCGGATGCGAGAAGCGTGCGATCGGCGGTCGGATCGCCCACCTCGATCCCCGCGGCACCGGCGCGCAGCGGGGTGGTGCCGTCGCCGAACGCCAACCATTCCACGCGGTGCTCGTCGCCCACCGACGAGAAGGGACCGGCGGCGGCGGCCAGCTCGCGAAGCGCAGCGTCCCTGCTCCGGGAGGTGCCGCCCGGCCCCGGCACGTCCTCGACCGTCATGGAGCGGCTCCGGTCCGCAAGCACGATGACGCTGTCCGGGTCAACCGACTCACGGGGCACCTCGAGGACCGGACCCGCAAGGAGCGCCGCAAGGAGCAGGATGGTCGCCGCACGCAGGGCGCACAGCACGCGGCGGTGCCGCGGGGCGACGTGGATCCCACGGTAGGAGAGCCACGCCGCGCCCAGCGCCAGGAAGCACGCGGCCGCGGCCATCCATGCCGGCACGGGATGGGTCCACGCAAGGCGGACCGATTCCGCGTCGGCCGGCAGCCGCTCCAGGCCGAGCATCCAGCGGACGAGCGGTGCGTCGATCACGATGCCGCCCCCCGCGCCGCGCGGAGCACCGCGTGCGAGAACCGCCGCGCCAGCAGCGCCTCGAGCAGCGCGAGCGCAAGCGCCGCCGCGAACAGCCAGGACGCGATCGACGTCCCTTCCGCGGCCGGCGCAGCGGCCGACGCCGGTGCGCTCGAACCTTCCGCGCCGGGCGACTCCCCGGTCCAGCGGAACGGCCCCGCCGACGCAAGCCACCCTCCGATGCGCTCGTCCGCGACCGCCTCCACCGAGCAGGCGCCGAGGTCGGGGTTCGACACGACGATCCCGCGCACGGCGCCGGACGCGTCGACCGCCTCGAGGATGCCCGTGCGCACGACCGGTGCCGTGATGCCACCTGCCGCGACCGGGATCGCGCGGACGGGAGACGCGTCCGTCCCGCCGACCGGCCGCAGGTCGGACACGCCCGGGATGCGCACGCGCGCACGCGCGCCGGCGACCACGGCAAGGCCCGACGCCGCGCGCCGGCGGCCCTCCGCGGCCAGTTCCTGCCACAGCGGCACCATGAGCGGCTTCAAGGGGAGCGAGGTCCACGAAAGGTCGACCGCGCTGGTGAGCAGCGAGACCGAGCCGCCGCCCTCCGGCATGTCCCATGCAAGGAGGAACGGCCGACCGTCCCGCAGCAGGAGTCGCGCGGCGCGCGCGTCCGGCGACGGGTCGACGGGCAGCGTGCGGTACGACTCGACCGCCGGCGCGAGCTGCCCGATCTCGCCGGCCACGGAGGCAAGCAGGCCGCCGGCGGGCTGCTCCTCGGCCAGCGCCTGCGGCGGATCCACGTCCTCGGCCTCCATGCCGATCCGCCACGGCATGCCGAACGCGGCGGAGAACGCGGCGGTCCACGGCTGCGTCCGCTCGTCGGCGGACGGGGCCACGACCAGCGAACCACCGCGGGCCACGAACGAGCGGAGGGCCTCCCACTGCGCCGGCAGCAGCTGCCGCGGCTGCAGGAGCACCGCCACGTCCGCGGACGCAAGCGACCGGGCGTCGAGTGCCGCCGGGTCGACGGTGACCGCGTCGACCTGCGGCGGATCGCCGGGCGAGAGCGCGCGCACCACCCACTCGCCCGCCGGCAGCCGGTCGATCCCGGCACCGGGGTCGAACGTTCGACGGTCGATGACCACCGCGCGGAGCATGTCCTGGGAGGGAAGGAGCGCATGCGTGGCATCGTCGAGGGGCTGTGCATCCTGACCAACGACCGTCGCGGACACCCAGCGCCGCTGGCGCTGCGTGGCATCCGTCGGCCGCTCGGTCACCGGAATCCGGACGGTCCGCGACCGTTCCGCGGACGCAAGCTCCACCTCGCGCTCCACGGATATCACGAGCGACGGGCCCTCCACGCGGATGCGCGCGCGCTGCGGGCCGTCGCCGCGATCGCGCGCGACGACGGCGAGGACCGCGGGCACGGCCTGACCGACGGACCCTGCCGTGCGTTCTGGTTCCAGCGACTCGATCCGGAGGTTCGGTGCCGAGGCATCCGCGGGTCGCAGCGCCGTCACGGTCGTCCCGGGTGCGGACGCGGCGAGCGGCTGCATGCCCGCCACCGAGCCGGACCGGAACGCGCTGGCGACCAGGATCTCCCGGTCCGTCTCCCGCGACGCGTCGGACGCGAGGATCGACGCGGCGGCCGCGATGGCGCCCCGCATGTCGCCCGCCACGGGCCGCGCAGCGAGCGAACGCAGCCGCTCAAGGGATGCGCGATGGTCGAGCGATGCGGCCGCATCCAGGGACGCCGCGAACGCCGTCGTCGTCACCACGGCGACGCGATCGGAGGCGGACAGCGACTCGATCGCCGAGCGCACCGCCGCCACGGAGCGGTCGAGCGCGCTTCCGTCGCCGATGCGCTCCGCGGACGCCGCGGAGTCGTCGATCACCGCCACCAGCGTCCGCGCGCGCGCCGCGACGGACGCCTCCGGCACGCCCAGGAGCGGTTCCGCCACCGCGAATCCCGCGCACGCAACAAGCAGGCACCGCACCGCCAGGAGCAGCAGGCGCTCGACGCGGCGGCGGCGCTCGGTGCGCCGGATCGCCTCGCGGAGCAGGTCCATCGCGGCCCACTCGACCGGCTTGCGCCTGCGCCGCATCAAGAGGTGGATGAGGACCGGGATGGCGACGGCCGCGGCGGCGGCCCACGCAAGCCCGGGCGCCGCGAACGCGAACCCGCTCATGCCGCACCCCCGCGCAGCACCAGGTCCCGCCGCGCAAGGAGCGCGGCGA
>JBILFU010000103.1:0-6702 GCA_044351405.1 Phycisphaerales bacterium | reverse complement strand
CCTTCTCGACCTACGCGTCGACGCTGCGCGACATGGCGCGCGGACCGCTGCTCGGCGTGGCGCTCGCGTGGACGTTCTTCTACTTCGTGGCGGCCACGGTGCTCCTGGTGCTGCCCGACTACACCAGCTTCCTCTCGGTGACCGACGAGGACACCTCGCTCCTGATGGCCGCGCTCGGCATCGCGATCGGCGTGGGCTGCGTGGCGGCCGCCTACCTGGACGCGCCGGCGCGGCGGGCGGCCTTCGTGCCCGCCGGCGCGCTCGGGATGGCGGCCGGGTTCCTGGCGCTCGGCGCGGCACCGCCGAGCTTCGGCCTGACCATGGGACTCCTCGCCGCCACGGGGCTCGTGGCGGGGCTCTACATCATCCCGCTCCAGTCGATGCTGCAGTCGCTCGCGCCCGACGACCGCCGCGGCCGGGTGCTCGGCACGGCCAACGGCCTGAGCTTCGTGATGGGGGGTGCCGGGAGCGTCCTCTTCCTGGCGCTGCGGCGCGCGGGGATGCCCGGGAACCGGGTGTTCCTGGTGCTGGCGGCCTGCTGCCTGGCCATGGCGCTCGTGGCGCGCCTGCGGCTCCTCAGGCCTCCCGCGCCAGCTCGTCCGCGTACGCCTGCATGAGGCGTTCGCGCGTGAGCACGCCGAGGAAGCGGCGCGTGCGGACCTCGACCACGGGGATCGAGTCCACGTCCTTCGCCGCGAGCTTCTGGAACGCGAGCTCCATCGACTCGTCCTCGTGCGTGACCGGGACGTCGGTGCGCATCAGGTCGGCGGCCACCGTGACGGTAAGCGCCTCGCGGCTGAGGAGCGCGCTCTGCAGCTCGCGCGAGGTGATCGTGCCCCGGTAGCGGCCCTCGGCGTCGACGACCATCGCCTCGCGCACGCCGTGGCGCTCCGCCAGCTCCACCAGCGCGTCGCCCGATGCGCCCTCGTGGAGCACCGCCCCGGGCAGGTGGCCGGCCTGGCGGACGGAGATGCGCCGCATGGCGGCGAGGTCGGCCATCACCCCCTGTCGCACGCCCAGCGCCGCCAGGCCCGACGTGTACATGCTGAGCGGGTGGATGGAGCGGCACACGAGCGTCGACACCACGGTCGCGAGCAGCACCGGCAGGATCACCGACTCCTGCCCGCACAGCTCGTAGACCAGCATGGCGCCCGCGAGCGGCGCGTGCGTGGTGGCGGCCACCATGCAGCCCATGCCCGCGAGCACCAGTTCCGGAGAGGGCGTCGACTGCACGCCCGCCGCGCGCAGCCCGTCGGCGAGCGCGCCGCCGACCATGGCGCCGCAGACGAGCGCGGGCGCGAACAGGCCGCCCGCGGAGCCCGAACCGAGCGTGGTGCCGGTGGCGAAGGCCTTGGAGACGAACCACACCAGCAGGATCCCCGCCGACGCGAACGTGGGCGAGAGGGCGCCCGCGTTCTCGATCAGGTCGTTCACCACCCAGTAGCCGCTGCCGAAGAAGGGCGGGAGCGGAGACTCGCGGTGCGTCCAGACCCACGCCGCGCCGCCGGCGCCCAGGATCACCGCCCCCAGGACGGGCTTCGCCGCGCGCGGGATGGGCAGCGTCGCGAAGGTGCGCTCCAGCACCTCGAGGGTCCGCATGAAGAAGACGGCGCCCACCGCCGAGCACACGGCGAGCAGCGCGAAGAACGGCGCGAGCCCCACCGTCATGCCCGAGAGCCGCGGCCCGACCTCGCGCGCGGCCGGCCCGAAGAGCGAGTCGACCGGCCCGAGCACGCTCTGCACGGTGGCGAAGGAGAGCACCGACGCCACGACCACCGGCGCGAAGGTCCGCGCGGAGAAGTCGCGCAGCACCACCTCGACGGCGAAGAAGATCCCTGTCAGGGGCGCCGCGAACACGGCGGAGAGCCCGGCCGCCGCGCCGCAGCCGAGCAGCGTGCTCGTGGTTCCCGGCGAGGGTCGCCCGACCAGCCGCGCGGCGTTCGAGCCGATCGTGGCGCCGATGGTGACGATCGGGCCCTCGGGCCCGGCGCTGCCGCCCGAGACGATGGTCAGCGTGGACGCGATCCACTGCCGGAGCGCGAGCTTCGGGGGGAGCCGCGAGTTCATGCGGTGCACCGCGTACAGCACCTGGGTCACGCCGTGACCGCGCGCGGACATCGGGAGGAGCGCGTAGACGAGCACCGTCCCGATCGCGCCGAGGACCGGCGCCACCGCCGCCACCAGCGCGCCCGCGTCGCGCCCGCCGCGCAGGGCCGCCTCCAGCGCGTGCTCCGCCCAGCGGATGGGGAGGATGAAGGCGAGCGCCGCAAGGGCGATGGCCACGCCGAGCGCGGCGCCGCACAGGACGAGGGTCCAGTCCGCGTCGAGCCGCAGGGCGGCGGCCGCGCGCTGGGCGGCGCTCAGCCGACCCGCCGTGAACGGGTTGTGTCCGGGAGGCGTCGGTCCGTCCGGCGCCACCGGCTCACTGCCCCTGCGCGAGCGACCAGCCGCGCACGCCGTCGAAGGTGCGGAGCAGGGCGTACTCGGAGACCACGTGCCCCTCCGCCACCTTGCCCAGGAGCCGCACCGCGTCCTGCTGGGTGGCGGAGGCGCCCTCGCGCAGCTCGAAGCGCGCGCGCCAGTAGTCGACGCACTCGGTGAACACGCTGCCGCGCGGCCACACCTGCGTGCCGCGGCAGCTGACCAGGAGCAGGCGGAAGGGCGATCCCTCGCACGTCCTCTCCAGGCGCGCCGCGGTCTCCCCGGCGGGCAGCTTGCCGTCGATGTACATGTCGACGCCCGCGATCTCGCGGTGCAGGCCCGTGAAGGTGTGCATCACGACGGGCTCCGACGGCCGGGCCGGGCGCGCGTGCGAGACGGCGTCGGTGCCGGCGGGCACGGCCGCGGGCTTCACGGTGCGCGGCTCCTTGCCCAGTCGGTCGATGATCGCCCCGGTGAAGTCCGCGGTGCCGAGCGTCGGCGTCGAGCGGTCGCCGAAGTCGCCCGTGTGCGCGCCCGACTCGAGCGCCGCCAGCAGCGCGTTCTCGATGGTCGCCGCGTGGCGGACCAGGCCGACGTGCCGGAGCATCATCAGGCCGGAGAGCACCAGGGCCGTGGGGTTGGCCAGGCCCTTGCCCGCGATGTCCGGCGCGGTGCCGTGCACGGCCTCGAAGATCGAGATGTTGCTCCCGATGTTGGCGCTCGGCGCGAAGCCGAGTCCGCCGACGAGCCCCGCCGCCAGGTCGCTCACGATGTCGCCCTGCAGGTTGGTGAGGACCACCATCTTGTACTGCTGCGGCTTCATCACCAGGTTCATGCAGAGGGCATCGACGATCACGTCGCCGAGCGCGATCTCCGGGTACTCGGCCCCGAGCGCCCTGAAGCGCTCGAGGAAGAGGCCGTCGGTCATCTTCATGATGTTGGCCTTGTGTCCGCAGTGGACCGAGGTGATCCCCATGCGGCGCGCGGTCTCGAAGGTGAAGCGGAGCACCTCGTCCGAGCCGGGGGCCGAGATGATGCGCTTGCCGACCATGACGTCGTCGGAGACGCGGTGCTCGATGCCACCGTAGGTGTCCTCCACGTTCTCGCGCACGATGGCGAAGTCGAGGTCGAGGTGCGAGAACGGCGTCTTCACGCCGGGCAGCGTCCGGAAGTGCCGGTAGTTCGCGTACGCGCTCCACATCTTGCGCGCGGTCACGTTGATCGACTTGCCGCCGCCGCCCTTGGGCGTCTCCATCGGGCCCTTGAAGAGGACGCCGCAGTCCTCGACGGTGCGGACCGCCTCGTCGGTCATGCCGCGGGTGTTGCCCGTGGCAAACACCGCCGCGCCCATCTCCACCGGGACGAACTCGAGGTGCTTGGTGACCCCCGATGCCCCGAAGAGGCGGAGGGTGGCGTCCATGATCTCCGGTCCGATGCCGTCGCCGGCGGCGAGCGCGATGCGCATGCTGTCCTTCCTTCGGATTGCCGCGGGCTGCGTGGCCGCGCGGGGCGAACAGGATAGGCGGGCGGGGAGGGCGGGGGCGACGGCGCCCGGCTAGCCTTGCCTCCCCGTGAACGCCCGAGCGCCCGATTCGCCGCACGACCCGCTGGCGGCCCTTCGGGTCCCGGATTACCGACGGTTCGCTCTTGGCTTCGCCTTCGGCTCGACCGGCCTGCAGGTGATGAACACGGCCGTCGCGTGGGAGGTGTGGCAGCGCACGCACGACCCGATGGCGCTCGGCATCATGGGGCTCTGCCGCGCGCTGCCGGTGGTGGCGCTCGCGCTCTACGCGGGGCACGTCGCCGACACGCGCGACCGGCGCGCGATCGTCGCGCTGACGCAGGCGGGGTTCGCGCTGGTGGCGGTCGGGTTCGCCGCGCTGTCGTGGGCCGATGCGCCGGTGTGGGGCTTCTACCTGCTGCTGGTCCTGAGCGCCGTCATCCGCGCGTTCAACGGCCCCGCGCGGCAGAGCTACCTGCCGCTCATCGCGCCCGCGGGCATCTTCCAGAACGTGGTGACCTACCAGAGCGGGATCTTCCAGTTCGCGGCCATCGCCGGGCCGCTCCTGGCCGGGGAGCTGATCGACACGCTGCCCGCGATGTGGCCCGTGTACCTGGCGACGGCGGGCGGCTGCTCGGTGTTCGCCGTCGCCGTGGCGTCGACTCGGCCGCGCTCCGTGGCGCGCGGCGCGCCCGCACCCACCATGGAGGCCATGCTCGCGGGGCTGCGGCACATGTGGCGCGAGCGGCCCGTCTTCGGCGCCATCCTCCTCGACATGCTCGCGGTGATCTTCGGCGGCGCGACGGCGCTCCTTCCGCAGATCACCACCGAGGTGCTCGGCGGCGGTCCGGTGCTGCTGGGCGTCCTGCGGGCCGCGCCGTACGCCGGCGCCCTCGTGATGGCCGGCGTGCTCGCGTTCCGGCCGCAGTTCCGGCGTGCCGGCCCCGCGCTGCTCTGGAGCGTGGCGGTCTTCGCGGCGGCGACCGTCTGGTTCGGGCTGTCGACCGCTCCCTGGGTGGCTGCGACGGCGCTCGCGGTGGCGGGCGCGGCGGACAACGTCAGCGTGGTCATCCGCCACGTGCTCGTGCAGATGCGCACGCCCGACGCGCTGCGGGGGCGCGTCGGCGCGGTGAACACCATGTTCATCGAGTGCTCCAACGAGCTCGGCGGCTTCGAGAGCGGCCTGGTGGCCAAGTTCTTCGGGCCGGTCGCGAGCGTGGTGAGCGGCGGCATCGGGACGCTCGTGGTGCTCGCGGGAATCGCGGTCGCGGTGCCGCAGCTCAGGCGGCTCGGGCGCATCGAGCAGGTGGCCGAGCCGGACATGCCGTGAGCGCGGCCGGCCCGCGCGGCATAGGCTTGTTCCGGATGAAGGCCCCCTCCGAGGCAGTGCTCATGTCCCGCTCCGCCCGTCGCGGCGTTCGAATCCCGGCCCGCGCGTGGGTCGCGGCCGCCGCGGCGTGCGCGCTGGCGGCGTCCTGCGGCGACGGATCCGGCGGGCAGGCCGGGGCGGCACGCCGGTCCCCGCGGGCGGCGCTCGCGCTGCAGCCGGTCGACGGTCGGCTCGATCTGGGACAGGTGGTGCCCTGCCTGGGCACGGTGGAGCGCACGGTGCGGATGGCCAACCGCTCGGAGGGCCCCGTGACGGTGATGGCCCTGGAGACGAGCTGCCCCTGCATGGCGGCGGAGCTCCGCGGCGACCGCGTCGTCGGGCCGGGCGAGGAGCGCGAGTTGGTGGTGTCCCTCGACCCCTCGGGTGCCGGCGAGCGCTCGGCGATCGTCGACGTCGGCGGTGCGGGCGGGTCGCTCGGCGTGCTCGAGGTCGGCTTCACCGTCGTTCCCGTGCCGGTCTGCGTTCCCGCCGAGGTGTCGCTGGTTCCGGGCAGCCTGCGGGCGGTCGAGGTGGAGGTGCACCTGGCGGACGGCGCCCCGGTGCCGGTGCTCGCCGTGGATCCGCCCGTCGGCCAGGCGGTCGTCGCGCCCGACGGCCGGTGGCGGGTGCTGGTGCGGCCCGACGAGGTCGCACGGCTGGCCGGGACGCCCGGAAGCCTGCCCGACGGAGCGGTGCTGCGCGGGCCGGACGGGAGCGTCCTCGGCGTGCGCGCGACGGTGCGGACCGGCGACGCAATCTGCCCGGACGCCGCGCTGACCGTCTGGCTCAGCCCCGCCCGCTGAGCGGGCCGTTGTTGCGCACGCGCTCGATGGTCCGGCGCGCGAATCCCGTGAGCCACGCGACGGGCGCGCGCGGCGGCCGGTGCTTGCCGCGCCGGCGCGAGATCATCACGTGGGCCACCCCCATCAGCGCGACCACCGCGAGCGTCGCGCCGACGTAGAGCATCCAGCGGTGCGCCGCGCTCTCGAACTCGCTGCCGATCCTGGCGACGCCGACGCCGATCGCCATCTGCAGCGGGGCGGTGACGAGCACGCCGGCGGCCTCCACGGCCAGGATCTTCCACCAGCCGAGCTGCATGACGCCGGACATCGTGACCATCGGCGTGCGCGCGCCCGGGATGAAGCGCGCGATCAGGAGCGCCCACGCGCCGCGCCGGTCCATCTCGTACTTCACCTCGAGCAGGGTGCGCGGCCCGATCAGCCTTCGGAACGTGCGCCAGCCGAGGAGCTTGCCGCCGAAGTGCCGGCAGATCCAGATCCAGCCCGCGTCGCCGACGACGATCCCGAGCCACGCGGCGGCCGACGCCTGCACGAACCACTCCCACGAGCCGGTCGCCACGTACTGCTCGTAGGCGAAGATCCCGGCCGGCACCAGGATGAAGTCCTCGGAG
>JBILFU010000184.1:0-4487 GCA_044351405.1 Phycisphaerales bacterium | reverse complement strand
CTCCGCTGGGGGGTGAGCGCGGAGGACCTGGAGGAGATCGCGCGCGCCAACCTCGACCGGTACGCGCCGAACCTGGATGTGCAGGTGGTGCGCTCCAACGAGGGCGGGCGGGCCGCGATCATCAGCATGCACGACGGCTACGACGCCGCGCGGCTCCTGCTCGGCGACCTGCATGCGCGGCTCTCCGCGCAGCTCGGGAAGACCTTCTACGTGGCCGCCCCGGCGCGGGACATGTTCCTCGCGATGACGGGCGACCCGGAGCCGTTCGTGAGCCGGCTGCGCGCGCGCGCGGAGCAGGAGTACCACCGGCTGCCCTACCCGATCTGCGCGGACCTCTTCCTGGTCACTCCGGACGGCGTGGCGGGGACGAAGGCCGAGGCGGCCTGACCGGGAGCCGGCTCAGGCGTCGAACGCCTGCTGCGCGAGGTTCGGCAGCGGGTGCATCCAGCGCATCCACAGCTGCTCCAGGTCCGCCTGCCGCGCGCTCCGCAGGCGCAGCTCCAGGACGCCCTGCGGCCCGGCGATGGCGACCCTCGCGTTGACCAGCCCGCTCGCCACGAGGATCGAGTCCTCGACCGTCCAGCGCACCGAGCCGTGCTGCACCCAGCCCTGGCCCGCGATCACGGGCGCGAAGAGGCTCCTGCGGCGGATCGCCTGGATCGCGGCGCCGACGGTGATCGCCGCCGCGATGATCGCGGCGATCGAGGTCGGTCCCCCGAGCCACGCGAACGAGGCCGTGAACACGGCCCCGATCACCATGTTCGAGAACGACCGCACGCCCATCGCGCCGCCGATCCGCTCCGGCTCCACGGGCCGGTCGGTGCGGTCGTAGCGGGTCACGCGCTCGGCGAGGGCGTGGCCGACGAAGGCGCGCGCGTCGCTGCCGTCGCGCACCTGCTCGACCCAGCGCCGCGAGCGCCAGGTGCCCCAGTCCTGCTTCGGCGGCCCGCCCTCGGAGAGCTCGGCCAGCATGAAGGAGCGGGCGGGCTCGAGCCGCGGGATGCTGTGCGCGAACACGGCGGCCGCGCGGCGCCCGAGCCGCCGCGACAGCTCGCGCGCGGCCAGCGCGACCGCCACGACCGCGGCCCCGCCGACCAACACCACGACCGCCCAGTATCCGCCCGGGTTCGACGCCCGCATCCGGTCCTCGAGCAGCGTCGCGATCAGGAGGACGATCGTGCCGCCCGCGATCATCGCGCCCGCGATCAGCACCGCCGTCAGCAGTGCGCGTATCCACGTGGACGGGTGCACCCACACACGCCACCGCCAGCGCGGCACGATCACCGGCCGCGGCCACGACGCGACGGGCGGCTCGGCGGGCCCGCCGTCCGTCACGGGCAGAGCCTCGTCACCTTCCAGGGTCCGCCGTCGAGGCGGACGTACGCCATGCGGTCGTGCAGGCGGTGCTTGTGGCCCTGCCAGAACTCGATGCGGTCCGGGACGATCCGGAAGCCGCCCCAGTGCGCGGGGCGGGGGATGTCGCGGCCTGCGAAGCGTGCGTCGATCTCGCGCACCGCGGCCTCGAGCGCGGCGCGCGTCTCGATCGGGCGGCTCTGCCGGCTGGCGCAGGCGTTGACGCGGTTCTCGCGCGGGCGGCTGCTCCAGTATGCGTCGCTCTCCTCCTCGCTGGTGTGCACGACCGCGCCCTCGATGCGGACCTGGCGGTCGAGCGGATCCCAGTGGAAGTTTGCGCAGGCGCGCGGATGCACGCGAAGCGCGTCGCCCTTCCTGCTCTCGCGGTTCGTGTAGAAGGCGATGCCGCGCTCGTCGAACCCGCGGCAGAGGACGACGCGCACGCTCGGGCGGCCGTCGGGGTCGACGGTCGCCACGCTCATCGCGTTCGGGTTCGGGAGCGCGGTCGCCTCGTGCGCGGCGTCGAACCAGCGCCGGAACGCGGCGATCGGGTCGGCGGGCGGATGCTCGAAGTCCAGGGCGCTCGCGGCATGCTCGATGGGCGGGTGCTTCATCATGGGCGTTTCACTCCGAGGGGTCGAGGCCGAAGTATCGCAGCCAGGCCTCGACCTGGCGCGGGGTCAGCGGGCCCGGATCGCGCTTGGCCACGCTTCGGCGGCTCCGCGGGGCGCGCGCGGCGTCGGCCGCGAGCTGGCGCAGGAAGTCGTCCGCGCGCAGCGCCTTCGCGCCGCGGCGGCGGGCCGACCGCTGCACCTCGCGGTCGTTGGAGACCACGGTGATGCGCCGCGGATGCGAGCTCTCGTTCACCAGTCGCTCGATCGCGGCATCGGCGCTGGCGCCCCCGCCCGCGTAGGCAACGCGCACGCTTCCGCGGTCGACCGCGCGCATGTCCCGCGGCTTGGTGCCGTCGCAGAGGACGATCGCCTGGTGGCGGCCCCAGCGGCTCATGGAGATCAGGTCCGCGAGGTCGGGCGCCTCCAGGCCCGCGAGCTCCGGCGGGAGCACCCCGGTGACGTGCAGGACGTTGTAGGCGTCGACGATGAGCATCGGAAAATGACCCCGGGTGATTTTCTGGGGCCTTATCGGACATCTTACGAGGCCGGGCCGCGGCTCGTTGTGTTTCCCCGCGGGATTGGGTCTAATGCGTTGCTCCCCGCGGCGGGCATCCCCGCCCGCGCGGCAGGCAAGCGAACCCCAGGTCGAACGAAAGGCACCCCCGAATGGCAATCAAGGTCAAGGCGCGCGGAGGCGAGACCGTCGAGCAGATGGTCCGCCGCTTCAAGAAGCTCTGCGAGAAGGACGGGCTGACGAAGGAAGTGAAGCGCCGCCAGTACTACGAGAAGCCCTCGGAGATCAAGCGCCGCGCGGCGATCCGCCGTGCCGGTCCGCGCCCGATGCTCGGCCGCCCCGGCGCCCGTCCCGGCTCCGCCGCCGCGCGCCCCGTCGGCCGCAGCAAGTCGCGCGCCTGACGCGCACCGATGATCCGCACCCGATCCAAGGGCGACCCCGCCGCGACGCGCGCGTTTGCGGTGGACCTTGCCCGTGAGTGCGTCCTGGACAAGTGCCAGGACGTGCGCATCCTCGACGTCCGCGGCCTGAGCCAGGTCTGCGACTACGTCGTCGTCGCGAGCGGCACCTCGGACCGACAGATGAAGAGCGTCGCGCAGGGCCTCGAGGACCTCGGCAAGGGCCGCGGCCAGCCTCCGTTCCGGTCCGACCGCGACACCGGCACCACCTGGATCGTCGTCGACTTCGTCGACGTGGTCGTGCACCTCTTCGAGCCCGGCCAGCGCGAGTACTACGACCTCGAGTCGCTGTGGGCCGACGCGAAGGACGTCGAGGTCCCGGCGGTGACGGCGCGCGCATGACGGGCGCACCGCTCCGGACCCTGGCCCTTGCGGCCGCGCTCGCGGCCACGGCGTGCGGCGGCCCGGACGCCCCGTCCCCCGCGCCCGCCGCCACGGCCGTCCCCGCCGTACCTCCGCCCGCCGCCACCGCGACCCCGCCCGCCCCGCCCGCGGCCGCCCCGCCCGCGGCCGACGCCGCCCTCGACGGCATCTGGATGGGCGTCGCCGGCGGCGCATCGCCCGTCGACGTGATCCTCGTGCTCGAGCGCAAGGACGGCGCGCTGGTGGCGCTGGGTGCGCTGCCGGCGTTCGGCTCGCTCGGCGATCCCGTGCCCGACTTCGCCGTCCGCGACGGCCGCCTCACCGGCACGCTGGGCTCGATGGTCGGCTCGATGAAGCTCGACGTCGCCCCCGCGGGCGAGGCGCTCGAGGGCACCCTCGACGCCACGCCGCCCGGCGGCACCGACCCGATCCGCATGCCGCTTCGGCTCGAGCGCACCGTGGAGGCGCGCAAGGCCGACGGCGCCAAGGCGTGGGCCGGGCAGCTGGACATCGGCGCGCAGCAGCTCATGATCGGCCTGGTGGTCGCGCCGGGCCCGGCCGGGCGCTGGGCGGCGTCGGTCGAGATCCCCGCGCAGGGGCTCGGCGGACTGCCGTGCCACGTGCAGCGGACGGACGAAGGCGCGCTCACGGTGCGCATTCCGGTATCCGGGAACGCGATCCTGCGGCTGGCGCCGGAGGGCGACCGTCTCCGCGGCACGTTCGAGCAGGGCACCTTCCGCACGGACATCGAGTTCGGGCCGCATGCCCTCGGCACGCCGCTGCCGGCCGCCGTCCGAAAGGCGCGGCCGCAGGACCCGAAGCCGCCGTTCCCCTACGCCGAGCGCACCGTCCAGTTCATGGTTCCCGCGGGGCACGTCATCGAGGGCACGCTCACCGTGCCGACCTCCGCGTCGGCGGCCAACCGGGTGCCCGGCGTCGTGCTCGTCACCGGGAGCGGCCCGCAGGACCGCGACGAGTCGCTGATGGGGCACCGGCCGTTCGCGGTGCTCGCCGACGCGCTCGCGCGCCGCGGGATCGCCGTGCTCCGCTGCGACGATCGCGGCTTCGGCAAGTCGACCGGTGACTTCGCCACCGCGACCACCGACGATTTCGCCTCCGACGCGGCGTTCGCGTTCCTCACCCTCGCCTCGAAGTCGGAAGTCGACCCGTCGCGCATCGGGATCC